>JANTFM010000076.1 GCA_024763475.1 Acidobacteriota bacterium
GATGGATCCAGCATCGCTCCTCTCCGAGCCGCGCGAGGGTTGTCGCTGCGGTATCCGGCGCGCTCCAGGGAATGTCGCGAAATGCAGCGGGACGCATCGTGTTCAGACCGAGGAGATAGTAGCCTCCATCGAGAGCCGGGCCGAGAACCGCGTCGTGGACATAGAGCGCCTCGAAGGCGCGTTCCAGCAACTCGACGCTAAGGTCCGGGATGTCTGTACCGACAACGACGACGCGTCGCGCGCCCCTGGCGAAAGCCTGCTCGAAGGCGGTGTGCAGCCGCCGGCCGAGATCTCCCGAGGCCTGGCCACAGCACTCGAAGCCGGAGCCCACCCATTCCTGACCCTCGTCTCTGCCGGTCGCGGGTTCGATGAAGGCGAAACGGGAGAGCCCGGGACGTGCGAGGGCACGGGCACACTTCATCGTCTCCTCGGCCACATGGCGGTAGACCCGCGCCGCCCCTTCGGCACCAAGACGCGGTATCAGCCGCGTCTTCGCTTGACCCGCTTCCGGAAGGCGCAGAAACAGAAGGAGTGCTTCCCTCAGGTCGGACATGGCTCAGCGTGGCTCGCTGCACCAGCGATCGAGGAATTGGAGGTCCCGGGCGATCTGCTCTTTCAGCGCCTGGGGGCTGTCGAATCGGCGCTCGTCCCGGATTCGCTCCAGGAAGTCGAGCTCACTCCGTTCTCCGTAGAGGTCCCCCTCGAAACCCGGCAGGAAGGTCTCGACGACGATGCGTCGATAACCGAAGGTAGGGCGAATCCCAACGTTGGTCACACCCAGATAATCACCACCGCCGTCCAGGCGAGTGCGCGTGACGTAGACACCGCGGCCCGGGAGAAACTGGTTCTCCGGGGCCAGGTTCGCAGTCGGGAAGAGGAGTTCGCTCCCGCGACCCTCTCCGTGAACGATCGTGCCAACCAGGGAGAACTCACGACCGAGGAGCCGCGCTGCCTCGCGCACCTCTCCTCGCGCGAGACGCTGTCGGATCAGAGATGCGGAGACCCGAACACCCCCGTCCATCACGGGCTCGATACCTTCCGCCGACATGCCCAGTGACGCTCCGAGCTTCGAGAGCAGGGCAACATCTCCCGCGCGTCCTCGCCCGAAGCGGTAGTCCGGCCCCACGAAGAGCCTGGTGACACGGATTTTTTCGTGGAGCAGCTCACGCATGAAGCTCTCGGCCGGCGTATTCGCCAGCTCCCGATCGAAGGGGATCACGATCAAGGTCTCGATGCCGAGCGCTTCCAGTCGCGCTTCCTTCTGCTCACCGGTCAACATCAGACGCGGAGCCCTCTCCGGGGCGATGAGCCGAAGGGGATGGGGATGGAAGGTGATGACCGTCGGATCCCCTCCGCACGGCTCGGCCGCAGCAAGAAGCTGCTGCATGATGGCCTGGTGACCCAGGTGGATGCCGTCGAAATTGCCGAGGGTGGCCACGACCGGTCGCGAGTCGCGCAAGGGGAGCGTGGCCAGGTCACGAACGACTCTCATGGGCTCAGGCCCCAAAGGTAGAGACCCAGGCGCATCAGGAGATTGGCGTAGAGCCCCGCAACCAGGTCGTCCAGCATGATGCCCCAGGAACCCCGCAGATCCTCGAGGCGCCGCGCCGGGAAGGGCTTGATGATGTCCATCGCGCGAAAGAGGAGGAAGGAGAGCAGCAGATTCGGCCAGCTGAAGGTCATCCCGATCGTGGCAAGCAGGTACCCCGCGGTCTCGTCGATGACGACCTGGCCCGGATCCTTCTTCCCGAAGATCTGCTCCGCATCCGCCGCAGCCCAGAGGCCCACGAGGGTCACCAGGATCGTCACGGCTGCATGCAGGAGAAGCGAGCCCTGCCACCAGAGCAAGAGGACGAGAGGGATCGTCGCGATCGTGCCGGCCGTCCCCGAGGCAAAGGGAAACAAACCGCTCCCGAACCAGGTGCAGAGCGTGGTGCGAAGGGCTCTCACGCAGCCCCCTCGCCAGGGAGCCACTCGCCAACCAACTCCAGTGGTGCCGCGGCTACGATGCGGGCCCGGACGAAACACCCTGCCGGCAGCGCGTCGTTGCCGCGAAGAAGGACTCGCCCGTCAACCTCGGGAGCCTGCCCCTTGAAGCGTCCCGTCAAGACGCTCGGATCGTCCTCCGCGCGCCCTTCCACGAGGACTTCGAGTTCCTCGCCGACTCGCCCGTCATTGAGTTCGTGAGCCGTCGCGAGAAAGAGTTCCTCGAGCTCGGCGCGCCGCTCCTCCTTGAGTTCCGCGGACACATTGTCCGCGAGCCCCCAGGCCGGCGTGCCCTCCTCGTGGGAGTAGGTAAATATTCCGAGGGAGTCGAAACGCGCGGCTTCGACAAACTCTTTGAGCCGCTCGAAGGCTGCGTCCGTCTCCCCGGGAAAGCCCACGATGAAGGCCGAGCGTACACCAGCGCCCGGCATCGCACGACGCAGGGTCTCGAGCTGCCTGAGATAGCTCTGCGCATGGCCGGGGCGCCGCATCGCCTTCAGGATCTCACTGTCGGCGTGTTGCAAGGGCAGATCGATGTATGGAACGATGCGCCGAGCCGAGGAAAGCACCTCGACCAGCCGACCGGAGATCCTGCCCGGGTAGAGATAGTGCAGGCGGATCCAGGGCGGCGCTTCGGGAAGCTCCTCGAAGGTCTCGAGCAAGGCCGCGAGACCATCCTGCATTCCAAGATCCCGGCCGTAGCCCGTCGAATCCTGCGCGATCAGGTTCGCCTCGAGGACACCTTCCGCCGCGAGCTGGCTCAGCTCTGCGCCGAGATCATCGAGGGCACGGGAGCGCATCCTGCCACGGAATCCTGGGATGGCACAAAACGCGCAGGACTGGTCGCATCCCTCCGCAATCTTGACAAATGCGGTCCACGGCGGCGAGAGCCGGTGCCTGGGATCCCGATGATCGAAGAGAGCCTGTGCGGGCCCCGACGGCAGCACGGGGAGCTCGACGAGCGGCGTGTGGGACCGGGCAGCTCGAACGCTTCTCGTTGAGACACCAATCTCGTCCAATCCCACAAAGGCGTCGATGGACGGCAACTCCTGCGCCAGTTCCTTGCTGGATCTCTGCACGAGGCACCCGGCGGCGATGACGCTTCGACCGGCCCGCGCTTCCTTCCATTCCTCCGCTGCCAGAAGAGCTTCGACAGACTCCTCCCGCGCACGATCGATAAAGGAGCAGGTATTCACGACGATCGTGTCGGCATCCTCGATATCCTCGACGATCTCTGCACCATCCGCCGCGAGGCGCCCCAGGATCAGCTCGCTATCGACCTGGTTCTTGGGACAGCCGAGGCTAATGAGGGCCACGCGGCCCACCTTGGAAGCAGGGCGGCTGTCGCTCCCGCTCACGGGTAGAGTCTTTGAATCGTCCGCGGGTAGGGAATCGCCTCGCGGGCATGGTGGATCCCGCAGAGCCAGGCGACCACGCGTTCGAGACCCATCCCGAAGCCGCCGTGCGGTACGCCACCATAGCGGCGAACATCCGCGTACCAGCGGAAAGCTTCCTCCGGCAATCCGTGCTCACGGATGCGTTGCTCAAGGAGTTCGAGGTCGAAGATCCTCATGCTGCCGCCGATGATCTCGCCGTAGCCCTCAGGCGCTATCACGTCGACACAGAGCGTGAGGTCGGCATCCTCGGGATCTGGCTCCATGTAGAACGCCTTGACCTTGGAGGGATAGCGATGAATCATCAGCGGGGCGTCGTAGCCCTCTCCAAGAATCGTCTCGTCCAAGGCACCCAAGTCGTCACCGGGCGTAAACGGTGGCGCTCCGGCCTCTTCGGCGCGCGCAACGCTCTCCGGCCGAACAAGGATCTCCGCGGCGTCCCGGTAGCTCAGCCGGGGGAAGGGGGCCCCGCAAGCCTCGAGCTTTGAGAGGTCACGTTCCAGGATCTCCAATTCGCTGCGGCGGCGCTCGAGCACACGGCCGACGACGTAGGAAACGAGGTCTTCAGCAAGCGCCATGACATCGTCGAGATCGACCCAGGCCATCTCGGGCTCGACCATCCAGAACTCGGTCAGGTGGCGGCGCGTCTTGGACTTTTCGGCGCGAAAGGTCGGGCCGAAACAATAGACCTTGGAGAACGCCTGGCACGCGGGTTCCAGGTAGAGCTGGCCCGACTGCGAGAGAAAGGCCGGGTCACCGAAGTAGTCCGTTCGGAAGAGCGTGCTCGTTCCTTCGCAGGCCGCCGGAGTCAGCAGTGGCGAGTCGATCAGGACGAAATCGCGATCGTAGAAGAAGTCGCGGATCGCCTTGACCACCTCATCGCGAACCCGAAGGACGGCCCAGGGCCCCTTGTGACGCAGCCAGAGGTGCCGATGGTCGAGCAGGTGCTCGATACCGTGCTCCTTGGGAGTGATCGGGTAGGCCTCGCTCCGTCCAACGAGCCTGAAGTCGCTCACGGAGAGCTCGAAGCCCCCGGGGGCCCTCGCGTCAGCAATGACCGTTCCCCGAAGCTCGACGGAAGCCTCCTGGCCACAACGCTTGATCCCCTCGAAGAGCTCCGCGTCGATGCGTTTCGCGGAAGCCACCGCCTGGCAGTTCCCGGTCCCGTCACGAAGGACGAGAAAGGCGATCTTGCCGGGAGAACGCAGGTGGGTCACCCATCCACGCAGGGTGATCTCCTCTCCCACATGGTTTTCGAGCTCTCGAATCAGCACGGCAGGCACCGCACTAGTCCTCGCTTTCGTCGGATTTGAAGGCCGCGATCAGTTCCTGCTGCAGCTCATTCGGCACACGCTGGTAGCTCTCGAGTTCCATCGTGAAGGATCCCCGATCCTGGGTCAGAGACTTGAGCGTTGCGGAATACTCGAGCACCTCCGCCATCGGAACCAGAGCCCGAACGAGCGTACGCCCCGCCTGACTATCGGAGCCCTGGACCTTGCCCCGACGGCGGCTGAGATCCCCGAGAATATCGCCCATGTTCTCGTCCGGGCAGGTGATGACCATCATCATGATCGGCTCGAGAACCACGGGAGCGGCGTTCTTGACACACTTCTTGAAGACCTCTCGCCCCGCGATCTGGAAGGCGATGTCCTTGGAGTCGACGGGGTGCTCCTTACCGTCGTAGATTACGGCCTTGACATCGAGCATCGGGAAACCGGCGGTCACTCCGTTCTCCATGATCTGCTTGACCCCCTTCTCGATCGAAGGCCAGAAGTTGCGGGAAATCGAGCCCCCCACGATCTCCGAGGTGTACTCGAAGCCCCCGCCGCGCGGGAGGGGATCGATCCTCATATGGACCTCGGCGAACTGCCCGGCGCCACCCGACTGTTTCTTGTGCCGGTAGTCTGCGGAAGCCGAGCGGGTGATGGTCTCGAGATACGGGATTTTCGGCTTCTGCAGAACACCCTTGATGCCCTCACGATGCTCCATCTTGTCCATCGCCGTGCGAACATGGTCGATGCCGAGACCATGCAGCATCAGCTCGTGGCTTCGCGGATCGCGATCCAGCGCCAGGGTCGGGTCTTCCTGTGCGAGAGCTGCCAGAGCCTTGG
Source organism: Acidobacteriota bacterium (assembly GCA_024763475.1). Classification (GTDB taxonomy): domain Bacteria; phylum Acidobacteriota; class Polarisedimenticolia; order J045; family J045; genus JANTFM01. Next base: position 5,492 of record JANTFM010000076.1, read on the forward strand.
CGATCTTCTCGTCATCACCCTTTCCTTCACCGTGCACCGCGTAAGCAATCACCGGACGAGGGAAAGGAATGGGCTCGACCAGCACGATCGACCCCTTGTCCGCAACGAGGCTGTCCTGGGTGTGAGAAGCCTTGAGCTTGGTCACAAATCCGATATCGCCCGCACGCATTTCACTGAGCTTCGTCCCTTCCTTGCCGAGGGGAGCGGACAGCCCCGAGAGGCGTTCGGAGTGGGACGAGCTGGCATTCCATGCGTTCATGTCCGCCGTAACCGTTCCGCTGATGACGCGCATCAGGCTGATCTGGCCGGCGAACTTGTCGATATAGGTCTTGAAGATCTGCGCCACCATCGGCTCGTTCGAGTCGACCTTGCACTCGACAACTTCGCCATCTTCATTCTTGAGCGCCACGGCGGGGCCGGTGCTCGGATTCGGAGCGCAGCGGACCAGATTGTCGAGCAGATGCCGGGCGCCGACCAACTTGAGGGCGTCCGCCGCAAAGACTGGGAAGAGCGTCCGTGCAGCGACCGCGGTGGCCAGACCATGATGGAACTGGTCCTCCGAGAGGTTTCCCTCCTCGAGAAATGCCGTCATCAGCTCCTCGTCGCTCTCGGCCACCATCTCGATCAGTTCTTCACGCGCCGCCGCAATGGCATCGGCCATGTCAGCCGGCGGATCACAAACCTCGACCTCCGCTCCGTTGGAGGAGGGCTTGAGAGCCTTTCCGCTGACAAGCGAAACGACCCCCTCGAGCGCGTCACCGGAACCGATCGGAAGGGCTACCGGAAGCACCAGCCGTCCGAAGCGGGCCTTGAGCTCTGCGAGCCGTGCCGAAAAGTCCGCGTTCTCCCGTCCGAGCTGCGAAATTGCGAACAGCACGGGGAGTTCCGCCTTCTCGGAGTCTTCCCACATCTTCTCGGTCTGCACCTCGATACCGTGAACGGCATGCACGAGGATCACGCCGCTGTCCGCAGCCCGAATCGCCGCAGCGGCCTCTCCGATAAAGTTCGTGTAGCCGGGCGAGTCGATGATGTTGACCTTGTGGTCCTGCCACTCCGCGTAGGCGACGGCGAGCGACATGCTGACTTGGCGATCAATCTCTTCGCCGTCGAAATCCAGCAGGGTTGTCCCCTCGACCGTGCTTCCAAGCTTATGCGTGGCGCCTGCTGCAAAGAGCAAAGCCGCGGCAAGAGAGGTTTTTCCGCTATCGCCATGACCCAGGAGGGCTACATTGCGAATGTTGGGCGTGTCGTAGACCTTCATGCGTGTACGCTCCTCGTCCGAGCATCAAGAGCGCCCAGCAGGCACGAAACCACCCACGCCGAACCGTTCGGCCATGTGGAGAAGTCTAAGGCGCCGTTTGCAGCCTGCGGGCGAACCTTCCCCGCTTCCGGGGGTTAGGCCCGGCTGTGAAACCGAGACTCTAGGGCGAGTCGTCAATCCCCGTCAAGCCAAAATCGAAATCGGCGCCTCGAAGAGGGCCGGCCAGGGCGCACCTTTCTTCGTTTTTTCTCGCGTACACCGGATGGGGACATTACATTTTCCAGGAAAATGAACGCTGGCGAAAGGAGCCAGCAGATCAGGAAAGAGATGCCTCTAAGCCAACTCTCGCCCTTGGTAAGCCGTCTCCTCGGTCTTCATGAGACGACGACGTCCCGTTCCGCCGCCAACAGCTGCCCCCACTGCGGGCTGCACTCCCAGAGTTGGCCCTCGGGACTCAAGAAAGACGGTGACCCGAGGATTTGTACCGGATGTGGCGGCCTTCACGACCGAAACGGGAGCGCTCTCACGATCACCCGCCACAGCGCCCAGCTCGGCCCCCTTGAAGGCGCAGGAACGACGAAGGAGATGGGCAACACGGCCTTCGCCGCCTTCCGTGAGGCGCCAAGTGCCCGGGTCCGCCAACACGTCATCAACGCGCTGAAGGCAAAGTACAGCGTCCCGCAGGTTCAGCGCCTCAGCGCGTACATTGTCCGCGTTCTCCAGGAGTTAGGCAGCAGAAACCCGTTGTCGCCCGCCTTCATCGACGTGGGGGAGCCAGCCATCGCCTCCACCGGGGCGGGCAGCCTGGTGCTCAGCCTCGGGCTGCTGGCGACGTTAGAGGATGAGGCGCAGCTCGCGTTCATCCTGGCGCGGGAACTCGCCCTCGAGAGTGCCGGATGGCCACAGCGACGACTCTTCGCGGCGATGAGTGAGAAAGCCCCGACCCTGGCCTGGCTGTTCAAGCCCACAGATCCCGTCGCGCAGGGCCTGGAGCTATCGCTTCGCGTCGGCTATGGACCCGAGATCGAAGGCAGCGTGGATCGCGAAGCCATGAGCATGATCGTCAGGGCCGGATATGACGCCGCGGCCGCTGCGAGGGCGCTGCGTTTGCTCGAGAGCGCCTCGCTCTCTGGGCGGGGGGGTCGCTTCCTCCTCGCGGCAGAACGTGCGGCCCGCCTGAGCCATGCGACGGAGACCCTGTCACCGCATCACGAAGGGCGCCTCAACCGTGAGGTCTACCGACGTGCTATCGGCGGATTCCAGGTTTTCGCCGCGTCCTCCTAGGTCTCTATCATCCACCCGAGGGCCACCCGGCATCATCGGGTGAGGCGGCGTGGGAAGCTCCTTCCGGGTGCGTCGTGGGGACCGAAGGGCTCATGTCGTATCTAGCGCCTTCGGCTGGAGCGCGAGGATCCCGAGTGAGAGGAGCCTCTCGAGGACCGGAACGATCCCCCCGAAGACCGGGACCTGCTTCCCTTCGAAGAACTTGAGGAGCGGGAGCGAGACCGCGTCGATGACGAAGACTCGGAGCGGGAGCGAGACCGCGTCGATGACGAAGACTCGGAGCGGGAGCGAGACCGCGTCGATGACGAAGCGTCAGAGCGCGGGCGGCCGTTGCTCGAAGAGCTGGAGCTGTTTTGTTTCTCGCGGGTCTCACGCCGGGGCCGCGGCTGCGGTGGACGCGTCCGAGTCTGTGGGGCCTTCTGCGGTGTCCTGCGCTCTGGCGTAGCTCTCGAAGGCTGCCGCGTCTTGGCCGGACGCCTCGTGCTGCCCCTGGCCGGGGATTGCGGAGTCGCCGAACGCGGAGTCGTCACGGCACGCGACCTGCCCACCGCGGGAGCGCTGCTCCCGTCCCGGCGCGAGCGCCGAATCGCATCGCTGTCCTGACCTCCCACACGGCCGAGCAGGCGGCGAACGCCTTCGTCCTGGCCCTGACGTGCAGAGGACGCAGGCTCGCGGTGGCGCGTGGGAGTGCGTCGCGTAACCCCGCGGCGCGGCGCTACCGGCGAGGGGGTCTTACCCTGGCGCCGGACGGTGCCACGGCGGGACGCGTCACGACCGGCGTCAACCCCGCTCCTGTCGCGATGGTCCCTGGCACCGGACTGCGCGCCGGGACGCACGCGGATGACGGGCTTCGCATCTCCGCTCGCCCTGTGCCCCGACCGGCCTTCGGCCGAGCGGCGAGAGATGGCCCGCTGGTTGATGGCCGTGCGTTCGATGTCGGTGAACGACCTGCGGGCACGGGGCTGGACGGCTCTTCGCGCGGCCGCGTCCTCAACGCTGCGGACCGTCTGGCCCCCCTGACCCGCCATGCGCCGCGCCCGGTCATAGGTCCTCCGATCCAAGCTGCCGCGTCGAGCTCGCGCGGCATGGGCGCCCTCGCGTGCCTCGCGCGTGCTGCGCGCAACGGCACGATGCGAGACGACTCCTCTCCGTAGCGAAGGCCGCACCCGCGATGCGTGATTCCGGTGATAGCGGTAGCTGCCCACACCGTGGTAATAGAAGTTGTCATAGCCGATGAAGGTCCACGGATGGTTATCGAAGTAGGAGTGTCCCCAGCCCCAGCCGATGGAGATGTGCACGGGGTAGTCGTAGTAGCCAAGAGGGCACCAGCCGACATAATCGGGACCGTAGTACCACCGGACATGGGACGGTCGGAAGATGCGACCCGGAATCCAGACCCAGCCGATACCGAAGCGGAAGTCCCAGCGCCCGTAGCGGTACACCGACCAGCTCCAAGGCTCGTAACCATACCAAACCGGGCCCGAGGGCCCCTCGTCCCATTCGCCACGTTCGTAAGGGCGCCAGTCGTCATCCACGCTCGGGTTCCAGACCCAGCCGTAATCGTCGTCCTGCACCCATTGTCCGTTTCGGGAGAGTTCCGCGTAGTAGGGTCTGACCTCTTCGGGGAGCGCCTCATACTCGGCGCCGGGCGCGCGATCAAGCGCGTAGGATTCGACCCGGGAGTCGATCCACATTCCGAACCCGTCGCGCAAGCGAAGGATGACATCGTAAGGCCGCTGCGGAGACTGCCCGGCACGCACCCTCGTCCGCTCTCCGGCACGGAGAATCACGGACCCCCCTTGGCCGGCCACCTCGACCCGCCCGCGCTCCACCGTGATGCGCGTCGTCTCATCCGGCTCGATGTCAACCCGAAGGCTCGAGCGTTTCAGCGGATAGATGGACGCCGCCGGCGAGTCGATGCGAAACGCATCGCCGTCACGGGGGTCTGCGATATCGGCCTGGATGCGACCCCAGCGAAGCGCCACGATCGTGCGATCGTCCGGCGAAGCCGCGAAGGCGAGATCGTAGAGTTCCACAGAGCTGCTGTGGTCGAGCCTCAGAAGGGTGCCGTCCGGCAACTGGATCTCTGCGCGCTGCGTCTCTGCCGTCTCCGGCTGATCGCCGATGAAGATGGAGTCGTTGGCGCGTAGCTGTTCGGCAAATCCCTGCTCGCGCTGGACCTTGAGGCCGCCATCCGCGGAGCGCACCCGCGCAAAGGCGCGAGTCGGCTCATCACTCTCTTCGTACGGCCCCGCGTTGTCGCCGGACAGGGCCAAGTCCTGCGCTCCAACCAGCGGCAAGGTCGCCGCGACCAACAGGACGAGCAGGGCGCTGGTCAACGGGCGGAGGATTGATTTGTGGGCTTGCTTTCTCATGCTGTCGTCTCCGGCGGCGACTCCCCGAGTCGGCGCTCATCGTCTGCTTCGGTGCTTATTGCAAGATGTGTGCCCGTATTTGTCGGAAGACGCAAGCGCTGGTCACACTCGCTGTTAGTGGCTTAGTGACAACAGGTTGCGGAGCTGGATCTATTCGAGATACCCCCCCCGGAGAGACGCACCTTCTGTCTCGGCATCTGCAGATCGTCCTCCCTCGGTGACAGGCGTCCCCAGCAGGGGGCAGGTTTGCCGTACAGGCCCGCGGATGCGAGGATGTGGCCGAGGTGACTATGGCCATTCGACCGATACTCGTGTACCCCAACGACGTTTTGACCTCGCCGACCCTTCCGGTTACGCAGGTCGATGAGAGCTTGCGCCAGCTCGTTCAGGACATGATCGAGACCATGCACGCCGAGCCTGGAGTCGGCTTGGCCGCAAACCAGATCGGCGACTCTCGTCGAGTGGCCGTCGTAGACCTGAGTGCTGGAGAGGATCCAGAGAAGCTCAAGGTCTTCCTCAATCCCCGCATCGTCTTCGAGAAAGGCAAGCAGAGTGGGGAAGAGGGCTGCCTCTCCTTCCCAGACATCTCGGAGATCATCACCCGGCCGAGCCTTGTCCGCCTCGAAGCGCTGGACCTGGACCTGAACGCGATCGAGGAGGAGGCCGAGGGATTCTATGCACGAGCTCTTTGTCACGAGGTCGATCACTTGGATGGGATCGTCTTCCTCAAGCGCATGTCTCCGCTCAAGCGGGGCCTCGTGCAGCGACGAATCCAGCGCATGCTCCGCCAGGAGGAGTGGCCCGAGGCCGTTCTCCCGGAGGGCTGCGAGGAGTAGTTTTCCATGCGCCTCCTTTTCTTCGGAACCCCGGATTGGTCTGTCCCCCCCCTCGAAGCCCTGTCCCGTTCGCATCATGAACTGACCGGGATCGTCACCGCACCGGATCGACCGCTAGGTCGCTCGAAAAAGCTCCGGGCCTGCCCGGTGAAACAAGCGGCCATCCGGCTCGGCATCCCGAGGATCCTCCAGCCGGCAACACTGCGCCCGGCGGAGATCCGGCAAGACATTCTCGAGCAGGATGCCGATGCGTTCGTCGTCGTTGCCTATGGCCGCATCCTTCCCGGTCGCTTGCTCGATGCGCCTCGTTTCGGTGCCGTCAACGTTCACTTCTCGCTGCTGCCGCGGCATCGCGGCGCCAGCCCGGTCCAGCAGGCGATACTCGAGGGAGACACCACGACGGGGGTGTCCACGATGCGCATGGAGCGAGGCCTCGACACGGGACCGATTCTTCTCACGCGTGAGACGCGAATCGGCAGCAACGAGAGCGCTCCCGAACTGGGACTGCGACTGGCCCACGAGAGTTCGAGCCTGCTCATCGAAACGCTTGACCAGCTCGAGTGCGGTGAGCTCGTACCCCGAGCCCAGGATGAGGCGAAGGCGAGCTGGGCTCCCATCCTCACCCGAGAGATGGGCTGGGTCGACTGGAGCCTGCCCGCGCGTCACATCTCGCGTCAGATCCGGGCGTTTGCCGGATGGCCCAAGCTCAGCGCCCGCGCGGGGAAGGGGTTGTTTCAACTCGTCTCCGCCCTGCCCGCAGAGGGCGAGGAGACAAGCCCCGCAGAGCCGGGAACCCTGTTGAGAAGCCGGGGCGACGAGATCGATGTCGCCTGCGGTTCAGGAAGCGTCTTGAGAGTCTCGCGTGTCAAGCCCGCCGGCAAACGCGAAATGACCGCCGCCGCCGCACTCGCGGGGCGCTTCTTCTTTCTCGGTGAGCGCCTCAGCTCGCCGGGAGCAGATAATCCATGAGTCACTCCCCGGGCGCTCTGCGCACAGAGGCACTGCGTATTCTCGCCCGGGTCGAGGACGGTGCCTGGCCGGATCGATTGCTTCAACAGCGGGAGAACGCCTTCGCGGACTCCCGGGACAGGCGCTTCCTGCACCTGCTCGTGATCGGAACACTGCGCTGGCAAGGCGCACTCGACCCCCGACTCTCGCCGCTCGTCAAGGGCTCGTACGCGAAACTCCGACCCCACCTCCGTGCCGCCCTCCGCCTGGGGCTCTTCGAGGTCTGCGTGCTGGAGCACCCCGTGCCGATCGCCGTCAATGAGGCGGTCGCAGCCGTTGGGTGCCTCGAATCTGCGAAAGCGGGGGGACTGGTCAACGCCGTTCTCCGGCGCGCGACGAGCGCTGGCCGACCTCCCCTCGACCCGCGACTCACGATTCCCCCCTGGCTCGCCATGCGCTGGGACAGGGCCTTTGGCAAACAACGAAGCCGGAGCCTCATCAACGCCGTCAACTTGCCGGGCCGACCCTTTCTGGTCGCTCGCTCACACAGCATGGGACGGGACGAGCTGGCGAGGGTTCTCACCGGCGAGGGGATCACGACCGAGCCTTCCGAGCGGCACCCGCGAGGGCTGCGCGTCCTCAGCGGAGCCCCCGGACAGACGGAAGCCTACCGGAAGGGCGCGTTCGTCATCCTCGACGAGGCCGCTGCGCTCGTGGCACAGCTGGCTTGCCCGGCCGACCCACGCCCTGCGCTGGATCTTGCCGCCGCTCCCGGCGGAAAAGCCGCCCTGCTGGCCGCCGAGTGCGAGGGCGGCCTGGTCGCGCTCGATGTCTCTCCCACACGCGCTCGCCTGCTTCACCAGACGCTGCGCCGATTCGCTCCGGAGGGCCGATGCGGAACACTCCTCGCGGACGGAACGCAGCCACCCTTGGCGCAAGGCAGCTTCTCGCTGGTCCTCGTGGACGCGCCTTGCAGCGGGAGCGGCACGCTGCGCGGACGCCCCGACAAGCGCCTGCGCCTGAAAGAGCGAGACATCTTCAGTTGCGCCAAGCTGCAGCGCCGCCTGCTCGAGGCGGCCAGCACGCTGGTCGGGAACGGTGGCAGTCTCGTCTATGCGGTTTGCAGCATCGAAGCCGAGGAAGGGCAGGACCAAGTGAGT
>JANTFM010000077.1 GCA_024763475.1 Acidobacteriota bacterium
ACCCGGGTTGTGGACGCGACGGAACCCCCTGCGGAACAGAGGGTTCTCAATCGTGGTCAGGGGCAGGGTCGAACTGCCGACCTCTGGTTTTTCAGACTCATAGAGGGTGTTCCACTGCGTCTCAGTGCATCCCAACAGGTGGAGTTTCTAAGGGATTGTGAGACGTACCGGGACATAGTGGGACCCTGCAAGCTCGCCGAATGGCACCCATCGGGCACCGGACACGTCGGGTGTGACCTTCTTTGTCTCAAGATCCGAAGCGGTGGATGCCTCTGGCGCCGGCATGTCCGACTAGGTGAAAGGTTGGCGACACTCGGTTTGTGTCACGGCGCGCTTCATGAACGTCGTGATCAGGTGCTGGTGTAGTACCAGATAGGAATCTTGGATTCGGAGGGGAGACGCACGACAATGTTCAAACCGTACTCAATCGAGGGCAGGGAGTACTGGGAGTCAAGATCGCTCGGTGAACTTGAAGACAGGACTGACCAGGAACTCGGTGCCGCACTCAGGGACTACTTCGGTCTGCGCGACTATGTCCGCTGGATGAGAAAGCGCGACAAGATCGGATATATCCAGAGTCCCGACATCCGCCCGACCATTCAGGCTGAAGCTGATGAGAGGAAGGGTGAAGCGGCAGCCAGAAGGCAGGAACGGAGAGACAGCGTTCAGCGGGCAGCGTCCCAGTTCGACAGGCGCTCCAAGCTGCGGGCGATCGAAATACTCCCAGAGCCATTCATCGATTCGGTCGCGGGTATCAATGCGCGTCGGGGAGTTCGAGTTATTCGGATATCTGACGGGGAGATGTTCGACCTCTCGCACCAAGTTGCTTCGACTCTGGAACGTCGAGGCGTTCTGAGCTCTTACGGGACGCTGCGGCGCGATGCCGAGAGGGACAGAAGGTCGGGGAAGATGTGAGATATCGCCGCACGAATGCAGCAAGTGGCGCTTCAGCGGATGACGCCCTGGCCGACACTCTGGACAAACTCGTTCTTCCCGAGCGGCAATTCGGCGATGACAGTGGGGCTGTCGATGCGCCGTAGATGGTCGCGGTTGGGACTTCTCGGGCATCGCTACTAGTGAAGATCGGTGTGAGCTCCCGGCCGACGCGTGTGCCTTGCGGCGGTCAGCGGGAGAGTCGCGAATCATTGGGCCGTTGATCGATGTGTCGGTTGCCTACCGCCGGCGACTGCTATCGAGCGATGCAGCCGTTCGACTGTCGAGGAAACGGGAGATTGGATCGAGCGGTCCGTTGAAAAGTGCCGGCGTCACTCTGCTTCGCAGGCTTCGTTGTGGACGTTCACGAGAGTCAGGTGACTCACTGAGAGGCGATTTGGTGTATGACTCTATGTGAAGACAGATACGACTCGGTGTGTAGCACCAACAACCTGGGATGACGTGCCGGTCATTCTGCGGGCGGAGCAGGTAGCTGACCTCCTCGGCGTCTCGAGAAGCACGGTTCACCGCTACGTTGCTTCGGGACTCCTCCACGGCACCAAGCTGTCCAAGCGGCGTCTCGTCATCACAAAGGATGCGGTCAGAGTGATGCTCGGCCTCGTCCTGCCCCCTCCTGGTGAGGATTCGGCGTGAGTTCGTACACCCTCACCCGCTCGAACATTAGGGAGTGGGATAGAGAGGTTGTGGGGCTCGAGGATCTTCTGTCAGAGATCTACGAAGAGGTGCCTTTCTCACTGATCCCGAGTATGACGGAACTGTCGTCGCGGGTGCTCTTGCGCAGGGGAGATGACACAGAGTCGGCTCAGCAGGCATTGTTGAACGCGGTCACCCGAGTTGCGAGGGACAGCGAGTGGATGATGGCGACTGCCGGGTTCATTGGCCATAGCCGGACGAAGGTGACCGCGCTTGCCACACGAGATGGAGGAACGCAGGGCCTTGTCCGGGACTTCAATGAGTTCGTCAAGCCGGTGCTTGCCGAGGCAATCACGGGTGTGGGGATCTTGTTCGAGAGGGTCCTGGAGGGATCCTTGTCGCGGGGGGGATATGAAGTGAAGTCGCTCGCGGAGTGGGATTCTCGTCAGAGCAAACTCGGCCGGTCCATCGACGTGTTGGTCTGGCTCAATGATCGTCCCGCAATCGCTATCGAGTGCAAGAACCATCGTGCTGCAACAGCGAGCCGTCTCACTGCCAATGAGCAGCGGAGACTCCAAGCCATCACCGCTTTGGGGATGATCCCGGTTTACGTTGTGCCTGCATCCACAGTCCGCTTCCGGCGCAAGGTCGATGAGCACGGCGGCGTGGTCGTGGACACGCGCGCTTTTGTCGTCGGTGGCGATTCCCTTGCTCGTCGCCTGCGAGAAGTCAGCACGCCGTGGCCTGTGCGCACGGTGGATGGGAGTACGGGGAACCTGCATCTCCCGCGTGCCGAGGAGGATGCTGTCCTGAGGTCAATCGGGGTCGTTGCTTAGCAGTGGGCACCCACCGGGGATATGCTCCTTCCCAGTATCTCGAGAGAAGCGCGCAGCACTGAGAGTGCTTACGTCAGAGCGTACCGTGCGAAGGATCTTCTCGAGAGGGCCGACGCTGTCACATGCCTGGCCTGTCGTCGCTTTCTGCGGAAAGAGGATGGCAATCACTGGTGTTCGAACGCCGACTGCGTTCTGTTCAACAGGAATCAGGCCACTCTGCCGCCAAAGCTCTCTCACCTCGCCCTTGTGATCGGAGTGGATCGCGAGACCATCAAGCGCGATTCTGCATCGATGGGGTGGGACCTGCCAATCGTGCAGGGCCGCCGTCGTGGCGAACGAAAAAGTGCGCATCTTGAAGTGGCGAAAGCACCTACGGTCAGATGATGGGTATGTCCAGTTCACGGGCAGTGGAGCACTGGTGAAACATGTTCATCCTTGCACGGGATGTCTACCTCACGCGGCGTCACGAGTGGCTGTGCGGCCATCCGAAGTCTGTTCACGAGGCGAGACATGCGACGTTCTGTCAGGAACTGTTAGGAACTGCGATCAACTGTGAGGCGCAGCAGGTTCGCGACATTCCGTCGATTTGGGGTGTTGCCACAAGATTCCGGGGTCACGACCATCAGAGTCCACGCTGATCGGATCGTGGTATTCACGAGGGTTCGGTGGGAAGCCTCTGTGGTGTGCCTGGCAGCGACGCACGGGCACCTGCTGTCCGACGGGGGAATTGGTCAGGGAGCAGGAACGCGCGCGTCACACGCGAATGTCGTGGCTCTGAGGGCGCTCTATCAAGCTCTGACTACTGGGCTGTCTACTGGGAAATGACGTTCTGTCAGCAGGACCGTGGCAGCATTGTTGGATGCAGTGGATGGTCATCCAGGGTGACTCACGAACGGCGATCCCAGATCAGGAGTTCGATCTGGTTGTCACGTCTCCCCCGTACAACGTCGGCAAGGACTACGTAGCGAGCCACGACGATGCGCTGTCTGTTGGCGAGTGGAGGGCGCTGATCAAGACGGTGCTCTCTGAGGCCTGGGATCGTCTCACGGTGGGCGGACGGTTGGCGGTGAATGTGCAGCACGGAGTGGGGCGCTCTCCGATGGTTCCTCTCGGGTTCCATGTGGAGGGCATCGGGCATGAGTTGCCAGATGCCATGTATCGAGGCTGCATCGTTTGGGATCAGGGGCCGGTGAATAGCACGGCGTGGGGTAGTTGGTTGTCTCCGTCGGATCCGGTGCTGAGGGGCCGGTATGAGATGGTGTTCGTGTGGAGCAAGGGCACGACGAAGTTGAAGGGCACGGGTGAAGGCGATCTCACGCCGACTGAGTTCACGACGGCGACAATGGATGTTTGGCAGATCGCAGCGGAGCAGTCACGGAAGGATCATCCGGCACCTTTTCCTGTGGCGTTGGCTGAGCGGCTGATCAAGATGTATACGTGGCCTGGTGATCGTGTGCTGGACCCGTTCGCAGGGGTTGGAAGCTCCGGGGTAGCGGCGAAACGCACCGGGAGATCGTGGGTGGGGGTGGACGTGTCTCCCGTGTATTGCGAGATCGCACGGAGGCGGATCGAGAGCGCCGAGCCTGTTGCAGAGATCGAGTTGCCGGACGCGATGCGCACGGAAGCGGAGAAGTTCGCAGCCGTGCTTGCACGTGGGGCGAAGGAGGCGGGTGTGTTGGAGTTGCGACGAGTGCAACTCTCTGCCGCTGCCGGTGCATGGGAGCGGTATCGGCGCACGCTGAGCAATCTGGTGAGCGTCGGAGCATATGGGGTGATTCTTCGGAGGGACGGATCACGGGTGTTCTGGACGACGGGGAACGGGCCGACGCTGAGACGGTGGACTTCCAAGCCGATCCGCACGATCAAAGCCGAGACGGTGGAGCAGTTGGAGGCGAAAGCGTTCAAGGACGTTACTCAGGTACTGATCGAAGCAGCAGACGATCGGCGCACCAGACGAGTCACGGCGAGGGGATTCAAGGTTTGACGCGTGTCGCTAGCGCGTAGGGATCTACCGCGGACGATCGGTCCGCGACACCTTGAAAGACGGGAATCCGATGCGTTCGCGCAGGATGGTGACAATCACGAGTGCATCTGCTGCCCGGATCGGCTCGCCGCCCTACAACGTCTCCGGAGAAGCAATGTCAACTATGCGCGAGACAACGGGATCGTTCTCTCCCACAAAGGCTTTGGCTTCTTCGATCACAGCGGCCAGCGCTTGAATCGCTTGTCACCGGTCAAGTCGGCTCTGAATCGCTGAACCTGCTGATACCCCGCGGAGCGTGTGGGCGCGGCTGGGGTTCGGGGCGTGGCAGCGTCACAGTGCTGCTCTTGGAGATGTTCTACGGAGATGAGTTCGGTTGTATTCGCCCCTATCTGGGCGTGAGTGTCATGCTGCCACCGGATTCGGCTCCATAGGACCTTTCTAGACTCCCTGGCACTGAGGACGGTCTTGGCATCTCGAACGGGGGTTCACGTTCATGACAGCGACGGCACCACCAAGCGCCGGCGATCAGTCGGCCAATCGTCCGGCGACGGTTTCTTTGGTGCCCGAGTTCTGTTCAGGATGTGGGGCGGCGTTCGAGATACCAGATTGCTCAGTGGACCACGACACAACTCCGGCCTCGGTTGATACCGCGATCGGTCGAATCATCCAATACCGAAGAGCCCTACGTAGTCGGACAGCGGTGGTCGTCGGTGGAACCGAATCCACCCCGGTCGCACTTGAATCCACCGGCGGTGACACGCGCACCCCAATGAAGTTCGAGGAAGCGAGTGGGACAAAGGACTGGCTGAGTATTCCAAGTCCGCTTTACAGGCTCGAGGCTCTCGCGAAGACCCAGCAGTGGGACGGAGCGCTTTCGCCGTGGCTTGCTAACCATCGCGAGGACTTGCTAGCGACGATTGGAGATCGACGTGCGTTTGCGTCGGCAGCCATCGGTGCTGGGGACCTTGCTCTCGCACAGAAGAGCGGACTTCCGGACACTGAGATCAAGTGGCTGACGATGCACGCGCTCAGGAACGCGGGAGACAATCGACGGGCGTTCTTCGCTGCGTTGAATCTCGATCCAGCGCGCTATCCCGATCATGCGCTTGTACTGATTGAGGCCATAGGACAAGACGGCGACCTCTTGGAGCATCCTCAACTGAGCAAACATGTCAGCGAACTGGATCCCGGCATCCCCGGCCGAACCACTCTCGCGGCAGCTCTCGAAGGCGTGTCTCTAGATGAGGTGGACGCAGTCGCCGTTGACAGTGAGCGTTTGGGCGATCCCCGCACAGCAACAGCCCTTCGTCGCGTTGTCACTCGAAACGGGCAGGTCGACAGAAACGCATGGAGCCGTGCTGCAACGGGCGCTTCGTTGACCCATGGCGACCTCGAGAAGATCTACGTGGAATACCCAGCGATCGCTGATGATCTGATCACGGCCAACAGGGTCGAAACCGGTGACGTCTCAGACATCGAATCGCCCTACTTGCGCGCCCGGATGTGCATTGATGATGTTGACGAATTGGAACTCCGATCGCTCGGGGCGACAGATGAGCTCCTACGTCGTGCCTATGCCCTCGCAGACTCGGCCGCTCTGAAAACACTCCTCGACGAATTGCCTGACCAACGGGGGTACTTCGAAGCTCTCGACATGCTCAGGCGCGGAGAAATACCGGACGATCTGCCTGACAACGACACATTGAAAGCCGTTGCCGCGTCGATTCGATCCGGCAAAGCGCATCCGAATGCACTGGCGGATGCCTCTACCTGGCCGGTGCTGGCTGCCCTCATCACCGATGAGGATGCTGAAGGATACCCCGAGCAAGCAGCCGTTTGGCAGCTCGAGAGAGCTCATGATGATCTTGCCAACTGGAGATTCGAATCCGCTCTGGACCGGGCCCGGTCTGCTCTCAAATGGTCGCACGAAGAGGCCATTCGTGACGAGGCACTGAACGTCATCGGGTTCGTGCTTTATCAACAAGAGAGCGACGAAGCGGCGATCACCGCACTCGACAAGGCACTCGAAGGCGAGTACTCGGCCAATCTCCAAGCCAACATCGGGATCATTGCCAAAGACTTGCATCCTGACACGGCCGCACTGCACCTGGGGCGCTTAGCGGAAGAGGCCCCGACGCTCGACTTGAAACTCGCGGCCGTCCGTCACGCCTTCGAGGTCTGGACAACGAGCTCGGACGCTTGGGACGAGGACGGGTTGGTCATGCCCGGGAATCTCTTGTCGACCTTCAGGGCTGTTGTGGTTGCCGACATTCCCTATGACGACTATGTCTCCTTGATGCAGCTGCTCGCACGCGCCGATGATGAGTGGATTGCGAAACAGGCCAACACACAGCAGGGCCCACACGTCGATAGCGCGGCCCGCCGCGTTTACCGAGCAAAGGCTTCCCACGATCCAAGCGACTACGTCGATGCTCTGACCGCCGTTTCGAAGCAGGGCAACAAGGAGGAGTGGTTCATCGAGGAGAAGGACGGTTTCGTCGGGAGCCTGCGATCGCTGATTTTCTCCGAGGAAGGATCAATCGGGCCGGCCTCGTACGCCTTCGCCGCGATCGATGCCGGTCTAGAACTGGACGACTTCGACTACGTGACCCTCGCATGTGGAGCATCGATGAGCATTCTCGGAGCGATTTCTGAAGATGATGGGCTGCCATCCGAGAAGGTCACAGCCATGGTCGTTGAGGCCCATCGGCGTGTGGGGTCATTGGACCAAGAACAACGTGAACTTGTGAAGCCGCTGGTAAGAATCGTTGGAAACCGACATGGGGCGGTCGTCGCAGACTTCCACGCTGCTGTGCACGATCAGATCCTCGAGGGGATCCAGACAGTGGCTACCCAGTTGTACGGGATACCGCGACACCGTATCCGTTGGGGTGTTGTGTCAGACGCCGTGAGGCCCATGGTTCGACAGGCTCGCGAATCGGCTGGCGAGGTAACTCGAGCACTCAAGTATGTGACCAACGAGGAGTTGCGCGAGTACATGACTGGACTAGCCGCCTCACTCAAGAAGATGGCGTCGCGGCTTGACAATCCCCAGAGGGCGTTCTGATGGCGGTAGACCGACGCAACCCCTACGTGATTCTCGGAATTCCGTTTGGAGCCGACGAAGCAGAGGCACGAACCGGTTTCGCGCGGGCAAGCCGCCGTCTCCGACGAGAAGAGGACGTCCGGTATGCGATGGAGGACCTCACATGGGCACTCCACCAGATCGAGCAGATCATCAAGGCTCCTGCCAAGGCGTTCAATGTGTATCGCATACCAGCGGATCCTGAGGCCACCGCAATCAACCGACCCGGTGTCTTCGACCCACCGCCGGAACCGATCAGACGCGACAGTAACCCGGCAACTGATGAAGAGTTGCGCTCCCTCCAGGAGCGGGCCGTCCAAGAACTTGTTCGAGGGGCTCTGACGGAAGACCGTTTGGATTTCACAATCCCGAGACCCTACGAGATGAAGGAGAACGCCAATGGTTAGGAACCGAGAACTCAAGAACGATCTGATGGAGTTGAATCACCGTCTCGAACTGATCTACACAGCGTTGGTTGTGAGCAACCCTGACAGTCCGATGGCCGTTGACGCTTATGAAGGGCTTCGCCGCACCGTTGTGAATTCCTTCAAGGCGAGCCAGGCGCTCCAGGCCCTCCTCGCTCAGCTTGATTCTCTGGCCAGCACCACCGACGATGTCGACCCCATTAGAGCAAAGCTCGCTGAACTCATGTCCCAGTACGGCATTGTGAAGCTGACGCGCTACGAGGATCGCCCCGATGCATTTGATCGCATCGGAGAGGGACCCCCGTATGTTGCAACGAAGCCAGCCTATGTCACGTCGCCAGAGCTCCCGCCGGTGCAGATGGGGGTTGTAGAAACGGCTAATGATGAGCCGCGAGCATCGTCAAGCGCCCAAGAATCCGAGGATGCCGTTGTCCTGACCAATGTGCCAAAGACAGGCGACGCGGAACCGACGGCCGAGACGGCCACAGTAGGAGACACAGAATGACTGCCATCGGGATTGATTTCGGAACCACTAACTCGGTGGCGGCCCTCTTCTCTGAGGGGGAGCCTGAGGTCCTGTCCATCGGAGAACCATCAGCTGAATGGGTAGCGATGGGATTCGATCGCGTGTTGCCGTCTGTGGTAGCGCTAGACGATGAGCGCCAGATGGTGTTCGGCTGGCAGGCCAAGCAGCTCGATACCGATATGAGATTCGAGGCCATCAAGCGGCTGTTTCGCGAGGAAGAGACGGTGACTGCGGGAGGGGAGCAGTTCTACGTCGAGGAGATTGCCTCGGCTCTTTTCAGCCACATCAAGCAGCGCGTCCTAGCGAATGGTCACGACTTCGACTCTGCGGTCATCACGATCCCAGCCAACTCTCGCGGGTTGGCGCGCCACCGAACGAAGGTCTGCGCAGGGATTGGAGGAATAAGGCCGATCGCATTGATCAACGAGCCGACTGCAGCAGCGATGGCATATGCTCATCGACATGACATAGACCAGCAGACCGTGCTCGTCTTCGACTTCGGAGGTGGCACGCTCGACGTGACCGTGCTCGCCGTGAATGACGGCATGTTCTTTGAGCAGGGATCGTCGGGAATCGCGCGACTTGGCGGCGTCGACTTCGACCGAGCCGTCCTTCGTCACCTCTCTGAAGAGTCACCGGAATCGACAGTGTGGTCAAGCAGCGACAAGGACCGGCTCCGGCTTGAGATCGAGAAAGCCAAGATTCGGCTGTCATCGAGTGAGATCGACGAGACCGTGATTTCCGATCCGGCCCTTGGCGCTTTCCGTCTCACACGTCCCCAGTTCAACGAGCTGACGCGCCCCCTCGTTGAGCGTTCGGGTGAGGCGATCCGTCGCACACTCTCGGACTTGAGGATGACCCCCGACTCCGTTGATAAGGTCCTCCTGGTTGGTGGATCAAGCAAGGTGCCGGCCGTTCGTCACTTCGTGTCAGAACTCCTAGGCAAGGCTCCGGCCACTGGCGTAGACCCCATGACCGCAATCGGGGAAGGGGCGGCGATTGCTGCCGCAATCATGTCAGGCGAGCTCGCCGACAGCGACTTCTTCCTCTCTACGGAACACGCGATGGGTACGGTTGTCGCCGATCCAGTGGTACAGCAGCTTCGATTCGGAACTGTGATTCCGAAGAACCAGAAGCTCCCGGCGAAGCAGACTGAGATATTCGTCCCCGTGATGGACTTCCAGGAATCGGTCAATGTTTCAGTGCTCGAGGGCGACCCGGAGCTGCCGTTGGGTCATCCAGACAACCTCCTGCTTGCCGAGTTCGTGGTTCCACTCGATCCGCCTCGTCCAGCCGCGGAGGTCCAGATTGAGCTCACGTACACCTACGACTCCGACGGACTGCTTCATGTTGACGTAGCGGACGGTCTCTCGGGCGTGAAGCTTGTCGACAGAGTGACACTCGCGAGCCAAGGAGCGATTGGCGGGCGTGAAGCTGTCGAGATGGCCTCGCGAATTCGAGCATCCGTCGAGAACGGCACCGCGGTCGTCGGCGGTTCGGTCCCTGTTTCGCCGCTCCCTCCCAAGTCAGAGCAACTCGTGGCTACCGCTCGGTCAAAGGTCATTCCTTTCGTGGATGACAACGACGCAGCAAAGCTGAAGGCCTTCGTTGAGGCGCTCGAGCAGGCGGGCGACGATGCTCGGAGTGCCCGGCACAACGAGCTGGAGAAAGCGCTACAGCCGTTCTCGTACCTTCTGTAGACGTCGGAGAACTGCTGTGAACCAGAAGATGCACGTTTGCTCGGTATGCGGCTTGGGCTATCTCGGTGTAGAGACCTGTCCCCGGTGTGACTCCGGAAGCAACCCCAGACCGGACGAGATCCATATCCCATGGGTTCGCACGCGCACAGGTTGGGCCCAGGAGCGGCTCGACGGTTCAACATGGATTCTGTCTGATCAAGGGCCGAGGCCCACGTCCGAAAGGCTCGTTGGCAAAGGACCAAGAACCTGCCAATCGAAGAAGCACACCTACATCGGGACCGCGGGAGCCAAGTGTCCGTTCTGTGGCTCGGGAGCATCCCGCCTGCCAAGTGCGACGTTGCCTGAGCCAGCCAGCCGAGACCGCACAGCGCTCTTCGGTTGGGTCGTACTGCTCCTCCTAATCGTTGGCGGAGCCATAGCGATCGTCGTGCTCAGTACCAACGAGGATCCTGTTCCCGTTGCGATCGAGCCGCCGCCATCGACCACAGAGGCAACGACTACCTCGACGACAATCCCGATGGACGATCCCGAGTTCTTGGACGCACGGTCCTACGAGGCTGAGATGCTCGCCATCGGTACACGAGTAGAGAGAGCCGCTAATCGAGTGCTGGAGATCAACGCAGAGTGGGACAGTCGAGAGATCACCCAAGACCAGGCCAGCGCACAGCTAGCGCTCCAAAGAACCGAAGCGCGCAGAATCGTTGCGGCTGTTGATGATGCCCGCGGATACGGCGCAAATGCCTTCCGTCACGATGTCGTAGCGACTGCGGTCCAGGAATTCGCAGACGCCGTCGCGGGAGTGCGTGGGGGACTGCTAGAACCGGGATCCCGCGTCGGGCGGGACGAAGCGACTCTCGAGACAGTCGGAGCGGCCGACCGGCTACTTGAAGCCATTGACGATGCCCTGGATCTTGACCAGCGACGGTTAGAGAGGGGCGCGGGGACGGCAGTGTCGTGGGCATCGCTGAGAGTTGGCGACTGCGTGGATCCGACTCGCCAGGGTGACTACACCGCGATCGTTCCATGCTCCGAGGCGGGTCACGGCGAGGTCCTAGCGACGCCGACGCTTCCCGGATCGACAGATCTGACTCCGATAATGTGCGCAAAGGCCGCATGGCCGGTCGTGGATCCCGATGCGTTCGACCCTGCGAAAGGGTCATGGGAAATCCACGAGGGGCTCGGTCATACATCCGGTTCGAGTCATGTTTGCACGTACATTCCAGAAGCAGCAACCGATGCGCTTGTGGAGAGCAACACGCCTCACACAGGACCGTTCGCGTCAGATCAGTGGGATGCGCTGGCGAGGCTCGATCTGGTACCGGTGCAACCAGTCGAAGTGGGGGAGTGTTTGATCGCTTCGTCGGAGGATGGTGCTGATTGGACCAGCGACAGGTACCGCGTCGGCTGTGACGAAGACCACGACTTCATCATCTCCGGAGTCGCTGCGATCGCTTCCCCCGAAGGACCCGGCGACCTTGAACGCTTTGACCTCCGCTCCTGGGACGTGTGTTCTGAGGCGACCTCAGAGTGGCTCGACGGGGATCCGTACCTCGTTGCGGATGCGCTCGTCTATCCGGCGTTTCCTGGGATCGGGGGTGCGGAGACGCCTATGTTGACGCTCGCCTGTGTGATGTGGACGGAACCCCTATCGGACAACAGTGTCACGTCATACGACTACCAAGCTGGATACGCGCTCGCGTTCATTGCCGCGCAGGCCGGCGTCTACGACTACGGGCTCATCGAGGATCCAGAGTCCGCAGCGGACGTCCAATACAACGATGGCTACCGGGCGGGTCAGTCCGACGTCACGGATCGGCTGGGACCAGTCACCGAGATGACGAACGACGAATGGATTGCCGCCTACCTCGTGGGGAACCCGATCGGCTGGGAAGACGGCCAGGCGTGTGCTCAACCGAACCAGGATCCGGTGCCACCAGGGTTGAACCCAGTGGAGTCCGAGGGCTGGTACGCCGGGTATATCGCCGGACTCGGCTCCGCCTGCAACGCAGGTACGGAAGCGCCGTCATGGGTCGGTGAATCGGTGTGCCCATACGATCCGTGGGAGGTTCACGCGATCGACCAGGACGTGCTCTGTCCACCCGTTCGGCCCTAGTGCCCTGATCGACATCACATCGTGACACCGCTTGAGTTCCGGCTCTCGAACCACGAGGTCGGCTCGTGCCAATGGCTGGAGGGTTGTCTGCCCGCTCTCGTCCTGCGGACACCATGAACTCGCAGTGCGACCTGTCCAGTAGCCTTGAGAGGCCAGTTATGCAGCTACGTACGAGGGGGCGACAGCAGATGATGGGCCGCAATGAGGCCGTTCGGGTTTTCCAGGCATTCGGGTTGAAGGTGTCGCAAGCGTATGAGGAGGAACTGAGGGAGTTCTCCGAGCAGACCGGGACGATTCCCTTGCCCAACATCGATCCTTCCTATGCGAAGTGGCTCCGCAAGGAAGTCAAGCGTTCGAGAAGCGTTGAGGACGCGATTCGGCCACCAATGGTCGGCTTTTCTCAGGCCTGCCGCGAGAACCGGACACACCCTCTCATTGCGGTCATGGGATATCAACAGAACTTGAACACCCTGGGTGTCTTGGCCACCTCCAAGTACGGCGCAATCCCAGAGATCGAAACGGTTGCAGAAGGTCTAGCGAAAGAAATGCCCCTGCTCCTCGGTCTATCCGAGTAGCACGGAGTAGCCGAGCACAGAGAGAGGGAAGGTAGATGTCCAAACGCAGACGGCGGTTGTCCCCAGACTTGGGCGGCGTGATCGCGCATCCTTGAGTATTCGGTATGTGCCTGGCCAATCACCGGGGCCCCGTCAACGGATTGCTGGCATGAGCACGAACCTTGTTCCTCGCGTGCCTGTGTCTGCTCCCGCAAAAGGATCGAGGCACCCATCGGGCACCCAGACTGGATCTAGCGTACAGATATTGGGGTTTCGGTTGGACGTCGGTTTGGGAAACCGGATGTGCTTAGCTTCAGTATTCTGAGAGATCGCCGACTGGGTCTCGCCGAATGCTCTGATTCTCGAATTCGTCCAGTTCGTGAAGATGGCGAACGTCGTCGAGAGTGATATCCGCTTCGCTAATCACCTGAGCGTCATTTACGTCTATTCCCTCGCAGGTATCCAGTGCCACAACGACGCTATTCAGAACCGTCTCGGCAGAGACCCGCATGG
>JANTFM010000078.1 GCA_024763475.1 Acidobacteriota bacterium
AGCAGGCCGGCCGCTTTCTTCCGGAAGACTGGTGATCTTCCGATGAGCGCCACCATCAAACTCGTAGCACCACCAACCCTTGCCCACCTTTCCTCCATCGAACTGATCTTCCGACTCAGAAAGGGATTGAACACCCGTCAACAGAGTCTGCGGGAGGATGTTTCAAGAGAGAAGCGGTCCTTTCTGGGCCGACGAGCTGTTCTCGGCCAGTCTCCTTTTGCGGTGCCGGTAGGCCCGGACAGGAACACTGGGATCAACCCGCGCGTGGCATGCAAGAACAAGGCTCGACGTCTTGAGATTCTCGCGTCTCTCCAGGAATTCTACCGCTCCTATCGCGAGTCGTGGAAGACGTTCTGCAAGGGAGTCAGGGACGTTATCTTCCCGCGAGGCACCTACCTTCTCAGGGTCAGGTACAATGTGCCTTGCGAGCCAAGCTCCTGATTCCAAACCCTCGTCCCGTCAATGAAACGCAGCGATTGCACGATCGCACTGCTTCAACTTTCTCAGACAACGCCCGTCCCACATGACGCTGCTCACCTCTCACGAGAGTCGCTACACACGCTACCTTCGTACTGCCTGCGCTGTTCCTGGTCGCCTCTCGCGCACATCCCCGGTCGTGTAAGTGCCGTTGCTGCGTGCGAAAGCCTCCCGGAATGCGTGCTCGCATTGACTCGCTACGCCTTTTCTCGTTGAAACACAGCTATCAACTTGGGTGAGATTTCAACATCCGAACCAACCTGGGTGCGGCTCGATGCTGGGTCCAAACCAACGTGGGTGCGAATCGATGCTATCGTGCATGATCGAGGAGCTTCCATGGATGAACGAAGGCAGCGGCTGATCGAGAGAGTTCGGGATGCCATCATTGGCGACGATCGTTTGATCCGAGGGCCCTACGGGCTCCATCGCGTCACCTATGCCGACTACACCGCATCGGGACGATCGCTGGATTTTATCGAGACATTCATCTGCAACGAGGTGAGACCGCTCTACGCGAACACACACACAGAAACTTCGGGGACAGGACTACAGACGTCTCGCTTCCGAGAACAGGCGAGAGAGATTATCAAAACGGCTGTGCACGGCAACGAAGATGATGTTGTGATTTTCTCCGGTTCGGGAGCCACCGGCGCCATCAACAAGCTGATCGACATCCTTAACCTGCGTATTCCTGCGGATTTGGATAGTAAGTATGGCTTGTCGGACTGCATACCAGATGCAGAGCGCCCGGTTGTTTTCATTGGACCGTACGAACATCATTCGAACGAGATCCCATGGCGTGAATCTATCGCTGATGTCGTCGTGATCGAGGAGAGTGCGGATGGGCAAATCGATCAGGAGCACCTCAAGCAACAGCTCGATCGATATGAAGCCAGACCCATCAAGATCGGCAGTTTCTCCGCCGCTTCCAATGTCACTGGAATCGTCTCGGATACTTGGGGCATCTCGATCCTTCTTCACCAGCATGGCGCCTTGGCGTTTTGGGATTTTGCTGCCGCCGCACCCTACGTTCGCATCGAGATGAACCCGAGCCAATCCAGCAACGACGGTGCGGACTGCAAGCTCACATACAAGGACGCTATCTTCATTTCTCCGCACAAGTTCGTCGGCGGGCCGGGGACTCCTGGTGTGCTCGTCGTCAAGAAGAGCCTGCTCAAGAATCGGGTGCCGACAGTTCCCGGAGGCGGTACGGTCTCCTATGTCAATGAGACCGAGCACGACTATCTTTCCGATCCCGCAACCCGTGAAGAGGGCGGCACACCGGCCATCATCGAATCCATCCGTGCGGGACTCGTCTTCCACCTCAAGTCCTCTGTGGGAGAGGAGGTCATCGAAACGCTCGAGGCAGATCTGGTCAAGAGGGCTATTCAGCGCTGGGAAGACAACCCGAACATCATCCTGCTCGGAAACAAAGATGCGCAGAGACTCTCGATCGTCTCGTTCATCGTTCGCCACAGCGAGGGCTTCCTTCACCACAATTATGTTGTCGCGCTGCTCAACGATCTATTCGGGATCCAGGCACGCGGCGGCTGTTCCTGTGCCGGCCCCTATGGGCACCGCCTTCTCGGTATCGACTTGCAGAAATCGCTTCGCTATCACGAAGTCGTAGCCGCGGGCTGCGAGGGAATCAAACCTGGATGGGTGCGGGTCAATTTTAACTATTTCATCTCGGAACGGGTCTTTGAGTTCATCGTACGGGCCGTTGGCCTCATCGCGAATGAGGGTTACAAGCTGCTAGACGACTATGAGTTCTTCCCCAATACGGGGCTGTGGCGCCACCGGGATTGGCAAGCTACGACGGGACTTAGCCTGGGCGACCTGAGTTATGCAAACGGGAAGCTCGAATACCCGACAATGCACATCACAGAACCTGAGAGTGCTTTCGAGCGCTACCTGGAACAAGCGCAGGAGACGATTGCAGTTGCAAGTGCGCGGCGTCGCCCTCGGAGAGTTCCAGAACCAATGCTCGAGGGCGATCTCGAGAGCTTGCGCTGGTTTCCTTTGCCCCAACCCCGGCCCCAGGATGGGCCATGATCGGGAGATTCGATGTCAACCCTTCAACCAGCAGCACCCGTCACCGTCCACATTTGCCAAGGAAATTCAGACGCTTTGCTCATTAAGTCCTTTCTCGAAAGCCGGGGAATAGCGGTGTCCTTTTGGGGCGAAGCTCTTCGTACGACACATGCTTTTACGATGGATGGACTCGGCAAGGTGAAGATCCAAGTGCCTGCAACACAAGAGGCGGAAGCGCGTGATCTGCTGGCCCGGATGGAACAGGGCGAGTTCGCTCTTGGCGACGATATACCGGTTGACGAGTAGCGCGACCCGAGTACTGGGTGCCCGTGACGACGCCCGATGCGTCAGCCCGGGTGAGCCAACGGTACGGAATCAACCTGGGTGAGTTGAAGAGCGCGACCTGCTGACTTGCAGGGAGCCGGACGAGTTTGGTCTCGCTGGCGATAGGACGAAAAAAATGGGCGCCCGTGAAGGCACCCATCACATCAACCTGGGTGTGTTTACAGGCGGCTAGCAGCCACCGAAGCTGCTCCCGCAGCCGCACGTCTTCTGAGCATTCGGGTTATTGACCGTGAAGCCTGCTCCCTCAAGAGTCTCCACGTAGTCCACGGTCGAACCTCGCAGGTAACCGAGAGACTGCGGGTCGATGACGACGTCCACGCCGTCGATCGACGTTCGCTGATCCTGAGGATTCGCGTCATCAAAAACGAAGGTGTACCGGAAACCAGCGCATCCGCCGTCCTTGATGAACACGCGGAAGGCCTTTCCTTGGAACTCGGGGTTGCCCGCCGCATACATCTTAACTTTCTTGATCGCGTTCGCGCTGATCTCCACGGGGAATTCGGCAGCCGGAAGATCACTCCCGATCTGAGGGTCGGCCGGGTTTATCGACATGACTAACTCCTTTGTATGGCCTGCTGGCGACCCAATCTCTAGCTGGAGCCACCAAAATAAATGATAGTGTTGTCGGAGTTAGCTTATCTCCCTGCTTACAAGATCGCCACTGCTAGTTTGGCTCGGGAAGCGGACATCACTTCCTGACGAGGCGAATCTGTTCAGGAATCGTCACAACGATCTGCGGTCGACCGTGGAAGGAAAGCACGCGACCGATAACTTCGACCTCTGCACGATCGAAGATCGCCTCGGGCGCGGCGGGGAAGAGCGGGTAGCTTGCCTCGAAGAGGACGACGCTCAGGTGGTCTTCGTAGGTCTCGTGAAAGTTGAGGAAAGTGAGCGACTTGGCCTTGTGGGTCTTTACGATTCGTCCGCGGACCCTCACGACGTGTCCCAGAAAGTCCGGTGCGTCCCGCCACGAGACGCTCGTCATCGTCTCCTGAGCCCAAAGCCCTCTCCCCTCCAACAACGCGGCTCGCTCCAGGCCAAAGAGTTCATCAAGGTGGTCGACAGGGTGCCGCGGGTAGCTAACGGCCAGTCCCCGTCGAACAAGCTCACTCGCCAAGTCGCGCCCGTCGCCGAGGCGTAGATGGCGCAGCAAGCGACCGTACCTGTCCCGGTTTTCAGACTGGGAGTCCGCGGAGAGGAAGACTTCCTTGCCATGGCAGAATCCCTTCGTGAACTCGGTCGCTTCTCCGTTTCCTTGCTGGCCAGGCTTCCCCTTCCGCGGCCGTTCGGGAGTGTCCACGCCAAGGATACGTACTTTCTCGTCTTTCCCGTTCAAGACCACGAGGACCGTATCCCCGTCGTAGACCGTCCGAACGAGTGCAGAATCACCTTCCGGGCGCTGAGCTGGCACCGCCTCCGGACTCGTCAGATCTCCCGCGCCAGAGCAGCTCAGCCCCAGCAATAGCAGCCCCAGCACCAAGGCTGCCAACAGCAATTCCGGTTCATGTCTCGCATTCCGAATCATCGCTTCTTCTCTTCCCACGTCGCTTCGAGACAGTCCGTTCTGCCCCAGAGGATGATAGGCACTCTCTTGCGCAGCGGTCGGGGAGTGTCCGACGCCCGCTTGGAACCCTGTACGGCTTACAGCACCACGCGCGTAGCCCGCTCGGAAACACGTACCGCCTCGCCCGACGCCTCGATCAGCGCAAGGTTGGCACCGTTCCAGCTCAGCTTTTTCCACCGCGCGGAGTGTTGCGCACGATCCACTGCGCGAGGCGCTCGTACTGCCCAAGATCGTTGTATATCTGTGCCGATACGCGAAGCAGGAACTGCGAAGCATCCGGCCACGGGATGATCGGAACTTCGATTTGCGCCTCCTCGAAAAGAGCGCGCTGCAGCGAGTTCCAGCCACGCATGGCTTCGTTCGTTCCCCTCGTACCAACCAGCAAGGGAATGGCGGCCATGGAGGCGATCATTCCATCCGGCGCGGGCGGATCGACCGCGAGCGCCTCGCAGAGCATCTCGCGGACTTCCAAGGCGAGGGCGCGGTTGACGGCTCTCAGCGTTGTCCAACCTCCCGGAAGCAGCGTTCCCATAAAGCGGATCGCTTCCGGAATCGCAAGCCACGCCGTGGGATCCTGAGTTCCAGTCCAGTCGAACTCCGCCCGAAATCTCGTCTCGTTCTCACCGAGTAACGCGTTCGCTCCATGAGAGATCACCAGCGGCCGCAGGCTCGCCTGCCGCTCCTTCCTCACGAAGAGGAATGCCGCCCCCTTCGGCGCGCAAAGCCACTTGTGACAGTTCCCCGTGTAGTAGGAAGGGTCGAGCTCCCGAAGATCGAGATCAAGCATTCCCGGTGCGTGTGCTCCATCGACCAGTACATCGACGTCCCTGGCCTCAAGCTCCCGCACAAGCCGTCCCACCGGCAGGACCAGCGCCGTAGGACTCGTCACGTGATCGACAAGGACGAGCCGGGTCCTCTCGCCGACCTTTTCGACGATTCGCTCGAGGACAACCTCTTCGTCCGCAAGCGGGAACGGAATCTCTGCAACAACAACGCGGGCCCCGCGCTCGGCCGCAACCGCATCCACCGCATTCCGGCACGCGTTGTACTCGTGGTTGCTGACGACGATCTCGTCGCCCTTCCTGAGCGCGAGCGAACGGAGGACCGTATTGACCCCCGTCGTTGCATTGGGAAGCAGCGCCAGACTGCCCGGATCACAGCGCAGGAAAGCCGCAAGCTGAACCCGGACCGACAGAAGAAGATCGGGCAGTTCCCGCGCGAGGAAGCGGACCGGCTCAGACTCCATCCAGCGCCGATATTCCGCCTGGGCGTCCAGGACCGCCCGCGGACACGCTCCGTACGACCCGTGGTTCAGGAAGTCGATCGCCGGGTCGAGGTCCCAGTGCCGGGCGAAGTGACTGCTCATCCAGCCCTCCCCTACTCGCTCGAGGACGGAGGCTTCCGTGTCTGCTTCAGCCGGGACCGGTGGCGCTTGTCATCCATGCGGCGACGGCGCGCCTTCCGGGGGACACGCGTCTTCACGCGCAGCGCATCTTCCTCGAGCGCATCGGCAAGCAGTTCCCCGAAACGCTCGCGTGCCGCACGCTCGTTGGCGAACTGGGTCCGATGCCGCTGAGAGACGACCCGCATCACACCTTCACGGTTGATACGGGTCGCCAGTTTCTCGTGCAGTCGCCGCTTCTGTGTCTCGGTGAGACTCGGCGATGAGTCCACGTCGAACAGGAGCGTAACGCGCGTCTCGACCTTATTGACGTTCTGACCTCCGGGCCCTCCACCTCGCGAATAGACGAAGCGAAACTCGGCATCAGGGATCGAAAGCGCGTCGTTGATCAGCATCGGAGCTTACTCGCCGGCCTCGGCCTCCTCCTTCAGAAACCACTCGGCACCCTTCTTCGCCAGGAAAAAACAGACGAGGGCGAGCAGCAGATACATCGCTGCACTTATCCCCTGCCCGAGAACTCCCTCGTACCAGTGCCTCGCCTCGCTGTTGAGGAAGGCCTCGCCTGTAGGCGAGTAGTCGAGCACAAAGTGTTCGCCGAAGCTGATGAAGCGGATAGGCGCTCCGAGCCCCGGCTGGCGCAGGATCGCCGTCACAATGCCAAAGATGGCCGCCCCCGCCATCAGCCCCGAGGCAATGAGGGTTCCCTGTTCGCCACGGGCCCTCCGGATGTCATCCGTCTTACCACTCTGACCAATGATCCATGCGACGAAGGCCCCGATCAACACCGGGAGGTTGATCGAGATCGGCAGGTACATGCCCAGCGCGAACGCCAGCATCGGGACTCCCGCCATGTAGAGCACGATCGCGACGATGCCTCCCAGCCCGTAGAGCAGCCAGGGCTGGTTGGCCGGGTCGGATAGCAGGCCCTGGCTGACCGCTGCGATCATGTTTGCCTGGGGTGCGGGGAGCACCTTCGTGTTCGAGATCAGGTTGCCGGCGCCGTCGTCGATCAGGAAATGGTAGCCGCTGTCCATGATCGGCACGACGAAGGCAACCACAAGGGACGCCACCGCAATACCGAGGAACTTCCAAACCTGCTGATTGCGCGGGGTGGACCCGAGCCAGTAGCCGATCTTGAAGTCGGTGATCAATGCGCCCGAGGTCGACAACGCGGTGCAGACCGCCGTTCCCACGATCAGTGCGACAAACATTCCCCCCGTGCCCTTCAGCCCGGTTGCCACCAGCGCGAGGATCGTCAACACGACGGTGATCAGCGTCATACCCGAGACAGGGTTGACTCCCACGATCGCGATCGCCTGGGCGGCTACCGGTGTAAAGAGGAACGAGAGAGCGAAGCCAACAAGAGCTCCCACGACCGCGAAGAGCGACGCTTGCCCGGCAGTGTAGGTCAGGCCGGTGTCACCATCGACCGTGCCGAGAGCCATGATGAAGAAGACAATCGCCATCAAGACCGCCGAACCAATCTGGATCATCAGCACGTTGCGCGGCGTCATATCGAGCTGCGTGCGAGGCGAACTCTCCGCATCATGCGTGCCGGTGAGTCCCTTGAATCCGAGGGAGATGGAGCCGAGAATGATTTTGCCCATACGGATGATGCCGATGATGCCGGAGACTGCGATCGCCCCAATGCCAATCGGTTTGACGAAGGCACCAAAGATCTGGTTCGACGTCATCTTGGCGATGTGGTGCGCGGTGCCCGCGTAGACAAAGGTCTCGAGACCTGCTCCGAAATGATGGATCAACGGCACCAGGACCAGAAAGGCGAGAACCGACCCGGCTGCGATAATCGACGCGTATCGCAAGCCGATGATGTACCCGAGCCCAAAGAGCGCGGCAAGCCCATTGACTTCGAAGTCGAGACGAAGGGCAGACATCTTCTCACCGAAACCACCGAAAAGCGTCCGACTCGTCATCGTCGGGTTCCACAGGTGGAAAGCCTCGACGAGGAAGTCATAGACCGCGCCGAGACCGAAAGCGATCAGCAGAACCTTGCCGGCACTGCGAGACGTGGACTCGCCGGAGACGAGAATCTCGTTGATCGCGGTGGCCTCCGGGAACGGAAGCTCTCCATGCAGGTCCTTCACGAAGTACTCGCGAAGCGGGATGATCAGCACGGTGCCCAAGGTCCCACCGATGAAGCAGGCCAGGAAGATCTGCCACCAGGTGATCGGCACCTGGTTGAGGTAGAACGCAGGCACGAGGAAGGCCGCGCCAGCAGCCACGACACCGGCCGCCTGCCCGATGGACTGCACCATCACGTTCTCGAGGATCGTGCTCTTCACCTTCTTCAGACCACCGAAGAAGATTGCGAGAATCGCGATCGGGATCGAAGCTTCGATGGCGTTTCCCGCGCGAAGCGCCATGTAGATGCAAGCCGCAGAGAAGATGACGACCATGATGACACCGAGGACCACCGACCAGGTGGTCACCTCCGCCCTCCTGTCCTCCGCAGGGACCACGGGTTGGTAGACCTCTCCCGGGCCCAGCTTGGTGTAGGCGTTACTCGGAAGGAGCTTGCTGCTCTTTTTCGACGTGCTAGCTTCCATCGAATCTTCTCCTCGGGTATTCAGTTCGTCTCGGGTGCCACTCGCTTCCCCGCCATGGGGCGGAGACGCTACGGGATGACCCAGATGTTGTCCCTGACTTCGATCCGCATATCGTCAAGGTAGACCTCGCGTCCCGCGCCCCCTCCACGGAAGTCCGTGACGATATCCACATGCTGCGCGCTACGGTTCAGTACGCCCCGCTGGTAGTACTCCTCCGCCTGCGCCTGTCCTTCCTCAGAGGCCGCCGCATCGACATAGCACTCAGGGTAACTCCCCCCGATCGCAATATGCAGCGTGCCCCCCACCTTCTCAACAAAGAGCGGGTGGCGCAGCACTTTCTGGATCCCGGCGTTCATGCCCAGGGCGACCTCTCCCAGGCGGTGGGACCCTTCATCGGTCTCGATGATCTTCGCGAGCGCCTCACCTCCTTCGAGCGCTGTGTACTCCTTGATCACACCACCCTTGAACTTGAGATAAACGCCACGGATCGTCGTGCCGCTGTAAAAAACCGGCATGTCCACGAAGATCTCGCCTTCGACCGTTCGCGCATCCGGACTCGTGAAGACCTCTCCATCGGGGAAGTTCCGCTTTCCGGTGCACTTGATGATGTTTCTTCCCGCAATGCTCATCGAGAGTTCAAGGTCGCGACCGGTCTCGGGACAGACGGTGAGGATTCGCACGGTCTCGCTCTTGCGCATCTGCGCCGCAATGGGCTCCTCGAGGACGTCAAGCTTCCTCGGATCCACGGTGCAGGCCGAGACGATCACGTCGCTGTACTCCTCGAGGCTCATCTCCTCGAGAGCAGCAAACGCCTCGGTCGGGTAGAGGGTGATGACCCAGCGCTTGAGCACGCGAGTATCACGGTAGGGAGCGTCCACGCGCATGATCCCGCTGGCAAGGTCCTCGGGAAGATCAGCGAACATCTGCGGGCACTCGGCTCCCAGCACCTCGATGTACTTGTCCATCGCGTCGTACCGCGCCTGCTGCCACTTCGGGACCTGAGAGATTTGCTCGATCGAACCGTGGCGCGCCATGGAGGCGCCCCAGACCATGCCACGGTTGTTGTCCGGCGCCACGAGATTTATGTCCGCGATGCCGCCTCTCGCAAAGACCCTGTCCTGCAGGAGAGACATCAGCGGCCAAGTGATACGCTCCCCCTTGATCATGACGACCTCGCCCGAGTCGACTCCTCCAATCGAATGCTCGACGAGGTAGTCGGCCCAGACTTCCAGATCCGGCTGACGGAGCTTGACACTCATGAGGCGATCTCCTGCTTCTGGACAGGGCCCGAGCGGGTTGAGAACGGGCGAGTCCCTACGATTTCCGAAGGGTGCATGAAGGCGGATTCTACCTTTACGGGCTCACTCTGGTAAACAGCATCCGCTCTCGGCCGGCAAAGGGCTGTCACCATTCCCCGAATAACCCGCTTTCTGGTATTGTTATGAATGCTATGAATCATGAAGAGACCCTCAAGCCGGCACTCATCCGACGACTGGTGCGTTACTGCCACTACATTCAAGCTCGGCACGCCATCGAGTGCGCGAGAACCATCTCATCTGTCGAGATTGCAAGCTACACGGATGTCGATGAATCCCAAGTGCGAAAGGACCTCTCAGCAATCAAGGTTTCGGGTACTCCGCGGATTGGGTACCAGACCCCCGAGGTCATTCACGCGATTCACCATGAGCTTGGCTTCGAACACGACCTTCTGGCGGTGATCGTCGGTGCTGGCCATCTCGGGAGCGCCCTCGCCCGTTATCGAGGCTTCGAGCACTACGGCCTGCGGGTCGTGGCGATATTTGATACCGCGCCAGAAAAGGTCAACACCGTCGTCGCGGAGCTCGTGGTCGAGCCGATCGAACGACTGGGACGAGTCATCGGTGAAACGGGGGTCAAGACCGCGATCTTGACCGTCTCACCCGACGCAGCTGAGGACATCGCTCACCGTCTCGCGCGGGCAGGCATCAAGGCGATCTGGAACTTCGTTCCCGCCCGCTTCAAGGCTCCCGACGGTGTCTTCATCCGGCACCAGCACCTCTCTACCGGCCTGGCGGAACTGGCGTACTTTCTGAAGAAGGCGCCAGACAACTGAGTCCGGAGCGTCCTTCAACCCTCGCCTCAAGGAGCTGCATCTTCCCCCTGTTCAGTCGCTTGCAGGCGATGAAGTGCGGACCTGGAGCGTCTCGTCTGCAGGGTGCAACAATCGGCACGACGAAGGTCCCTGCCCCCGCGATTCGCCTTCGACCTGGATTCGACAGCACTTGGCGAAGCTCATCGCCTCTTCGCGGACTATTATGCGCCCATGAGACTCGCCCTCGTTCCTTTCAATCCGATCGTCGGGGACATCGACGGCAACACGGCAAGAATCTCCCAATGCCTCGAGGAGGCCCGCAACCGGGGTGCCGACCTGGTTGTGCTCCCGGAGCTTTGCATCTGCGGGTACCCTCCTAAAGATCTATTGCTTCGCCGCAGCTTCGTCACAGCCTGTGAAGAGGCGATCGAGACCCTGGGCCGCGAGCACAGCCGCTCGCTCCATGTCGTTCTGGGGCATCCTGGGCACACCACGGGGACACCCGCCGCGTCCAAGATCGCGAACCTGCTGACGGTCTTTCGGGACGGCGTGCGCGAGGCGACGTATCACAAACGCCTGTTACCGACCTATGACGTCTTTGACGAAGATCGCTACTTCGAGTCGGGCAGCGAAGCCGTCCTCATCAATGTCGACGGCATGCAGGTCGGACTCGCGATCTGCGAGGACCTCTGGATGGGCTTGGACGCGGGGTTCCAGGGTCGCTATGCAGACGCGGCTGATCCCGTCGCCGAGCTTGCTACCGCAGGAGCCGAGCTGATCGTGTCGCCCTCCGCCAGCCCGTTCGTGCTTGGAAAGTCCCGGACTCATCACCTGATACTCGAGCGTCACGCGAAGGCGCATGGCGTGGCAATGGCCTCCGTCAACCAGCTTGGCGGAAACGATGATCTGATCTTCGACGGCCACTCTCTCGTCGTCTCTCGCTCTGCGGAACTGGTGGCCTCTGGGCCGCTCTTTCAGGACGAGATGCTGGTCTACGACTTTCCCTGTAGCTCGGAAACGCGCGAGTTCCCGGAGCCACCGGATACCGAGAAGTTGCTCTTCGAGGCCTTGGTACTCGGTGTCCGCGACTACCTGCGCAAGACGGGATTCAAGGAGGCGATCATCGGCCTGTCCGGAGGAATCGACTCCGCAGTCACCGCCGCGGTCGCCGCAGCCGCCCTGGGTGGCGATCGGGTCATCGGCGTGTCCATGCCGGGCAAGTACTCATCCGACCACTCCCGCAGCGATGCCCGGGAGTTGGCTGATCGCCTGGGAATGCGCTACGAGACGATCCCGATTGCGCCGGCGTTCGGTGGTTTTCGCGAGGTCCTGAACCCTGCCATGGAGCACCTTGGCTACCGGAAGCTCGGGGAGACGCTGCCGGACTTGAGCGAGGAGAATCTTCAAGCGCGCACCCGCGGAACCCTGCTGATGACACTTTCTAATCGCAGTGGGGCTCTTCTGCTGACCACGGGCAACAAGAGCGAGCTTGCCGTCGGCTACTGCACGCTCTACGGAGACATGAATGGTGGCCTGGCCGTCCTCTCGGATGTGGCCAAGCAGCAGGTCTACCGCCTGAGCCGCTACCTCAATGATCACTTCGCGGCGTGCGGCTTTGCCCATCCGCCCATCCCGGAGAACACCATTTCGAAACCACCGAGCGCCGAGCTTGCGCCGGATCAGCGGGATGACGACTCGCTTCCTCCTTACGAGGTCCTGGACCAGATCATCGAGCGCTACATCGAACTCCGGCAGTCGACCAGCGAGATCGTAAAGACAACCGGCTTCGACGAGGAGGTCGTACGGCGAATCGCAATACTGATCGATCGCAACGAATACAAACGCAAGCAGGCCGCTACCGGCCTCAAAGTGACGAGTGTAGCCTTCGGCCAAGGACGTCGAATGCCCATCGCGCAGCGCTGGAGAAGCTAGGAGTCGATGCTCAGTAATGTCTCGAAAGGATCACCGATCCTCTTCGTGGTCGGCATTCATATGCCGTGGGCCAGCTGCCAGAACTTGCCGTCGTAGACAACCAAGTCGACATCTCCACCCTTACGACGGCCTCCGCCCGGGAAACGATCGACTTTGCCGTTCTTACCGAGGGACCAGATCAGAAAGTGCCTCTTGGTCGACTCAAAACGCAGCGGTCGTCCCCAACTATCCAGCAACGACAGCGAGCGGAGATCCGCCATCTCCTTGATTTCCGGGTACTTCGTGATATCGATCTCGTTCACAACCGGGTAGGAGCGATGCTCCTTCCAATAGTCTCTAAGCAGGCGAGAGACATCGATCAGTTGCATCGCCGTCTGCTTCTGCCGACGCCGTTCGAGGACCCCCTTGCCGATCGTGACCGCCACTACGAGCGACCCAGCGATCACGACGACCGCCAGGAGCAGCAGGATTCTCGAACGGCTGGACGTCTTGGGCATACCCTCGTCTCATTCGATCTCGGCACCCCGAACCCGTTGCGGGCACGGCACACCGAGAGAGGTGGGAATTCTAACCTCGCTTGTACGACTCATCACTCGCGTAAGGCAGGTTAGTCTCTACCGGCCTTGGCATTTCGCAGCAGGGTCTCCAGGGGGGCTTCCGCTCTTGGAGCGAGAAGCTTGGCTGCATCTGGCAATTTCTCGCCTCCCGGCGGCCAGCTACGCAGAACTTCGCAGGACTCCACGAAGGGCCATCCGACAACGCTGCTCACCACGCCCGTGACCTCCACGCCATGCTCGACGCGCAAGAGACGAAGGGGTTCTTGCTGGTCTCGCGGAAAACAGAAATTACAAACATAATGAACGCAACTATAATAATTTGTAAGTCTATCAATTATTATAGTTGCGTTCATTATGTTTGTAATTTCTGT
>JANTFM010000079.1 GCA_024763475.1 Acidobacteriota bacterium
TCGGGCCGCCGGGGACCGCCCGGAGGAGACGCGCCTGTGGCAGGAGATGACGCGCCGCTTCCGCGAGACCCACGCCCCGGTCGCGATGACCGGTACGGTTCCCTGCAAGGTCGATGCGGGCTACGGATCGATCCGGGTCGGCGATCTGCTGACCGTGTCCCCCACCGCGGGGCACGCCATGCGGGCGGATGAGCCGGAGCCGGGAACGATCCTCGGCAAGGCGCTGGAGTCCCTCGACAGCGGCAGCGGCCTCATTCGAATCCTGGTGATGATGCGATGAAGACACAGACGGTCTGCATGATCAGACAGCTGCTTTTCTTCTCCGTGATCCTGCTCTGCGGCACCGCCATGGCGCAGCAGAGCGCTTCCTTCCGGCTCACGGAGTACACCTTCAACGCGGGAGGACATCCTCTCGACGGCGCTCAGCCCTCCTCGGCCGCCTTTCGGATCACGCTGGACGCGATCGGCACGCCGGTCGGCGCGGTCTCACCGTCTTCCGCGTCGTTCCGTACGAGCAGCGGCTTCCTGAGCGCCTACTTGCCTCCCTTCGAGCTGAGCGGGCTCGTCTTCACCGACCACCAGACCCTCCGCTGGAACGCCGAGGCGAATTCGCTTAGCTACAACCTTTACCGGGACTCGCTCGGAATGCTCTCGGGGATGGGCTTCGGTGACTGCCACGAATCGGATCTGGCGAGCACCACGGCCACTGACGGGGACCCCGTGCCGGCGGGCGGAGGATTCTTCTACCTCGTGACCGGCCGGAATCGCGTTCAGGAGGACGGGAGCAAGGGTCTCGGTAGTGACGGCACGGAGAGGGAAGGCAACGTCTGCCCCTGACCTTCCGGAACACGGCCATCGCGGGCGGCGCCTGTCCCTGTTTTTCGGAGGACGACGACCCCAGGCAGCGTCCGCCCCGGAACGCCTGCCCCGTGGAGCGAAGACTGTTGCACGCCACTCTTCGCGACGGCAGCGCTCCATTGAGTGCCGTATTTGTTCGATACATGACGCACCGCCGTAGGAGTTCGCCGAATCGACGAGGTGCAACATTCTTCGCTCCACGTCAGAACGCTTGAGGGATCGCGCTCGCAGGCGGCGTCTACCACGAAACCTCGAGAGCTGCCGATCGCAGGCAGTGTCTGTCCTGGAACGATCGGGTGATCGCTGGCAGCGTCTGTCCCGGGTGATCGAGGGGTGGCGATCACCGTGCTCGCGGGGAGTCTCCTCCGCGCGGCATGGCAGGCGCGTGGTGCTGTAAACACAATCAGTCGTTGTTCGCTTGACAAGCGGGAACCCGCATCGCAGTATGTGAACGTACGTTTACTTACTTACGACGGAGACCCGCCATGCCCCTCAGTCCACGCCAGGAAGAGATCCTCGACGCCACCCTCCACCTCGTGCAGGAGCGCGGCCTGGGCGGGCTGACGATCCGGCGCCTCGCCGAGCAGGTCGGCGTCACCGAGGGTGCCCTCTATCGCCACTTTCCGGGCAAAACAGAGATCATCCTCGGCTTGATTGATCGCCTCGAACAACGGCTCTTTGAACCGATGCAACGCATCGCAGAGGAGACCAGCACCCCGCCCCGCGCCAGGCTGCGGCGGCTATTGCGCCACCATGCGACGGTGGTCAGCGAGAGTGACAGCCTGCCTATCCTCCTGCTCGCAGAGGTCGTCGCCTCCGGCGAAGCGGCCTTGATAGCGCGCATGGAGCGGCTCTTCACCTCCTATCTTGCGCTCCTCGAGCAGCTTCTCGGAGAGCAAAACGGCGAGCAGGCTCCCCTGGCGACAGACCAGGCCGCTCTCGCCCTCCTCGGTGTCGTCTCCGCCTTCGCGATCAAGAGACGGCTGACGATTCCCGGACAGCCGCTTACGCCCCCTCCGGCCGAGGCCATCGACTTCCTGGTCGATCGCCTGACGCGGAAGAAGCGATGAATGCCGCGCCCGCAAGCAACCGGGAGAGAGCCAGGGTACTTGTGCCCGCAGAAGGCCGGAGAATCGCAATGACGCTCGCGCCTTTGGAGGACCGGGAGAAATCGAGGCAACTCGCGCCCGCGGAAGGCCGGAAGAATGCAATGAAGCTCGCGCCCTTGGAGGACCGGGAGAAAGCCGGGAAACTCGCACCCGCAGAAGGCCGGGGCGTGGCACAGCGACCCGGCTCCCAGCGATCCACTCGTTTGATGAAGGAGACCGCCATGAAGCTCCTTGTTGTCCCACTGATATCTCTCGGGTTGCTCGCTGCGGGCGGCCCTGCCCTCGCCGACGAGCCCGGCCGGAGCCTCAGTCTCGAGCAGGCGGTCGCCCAGGCGATGGCCGACAGCCCGCAAGTTCTCGCGCGCCGGCATGCCGCGGCCGCGGCGGAGCTTTCGGCCAAGGCCGAGAGCCGGAGGCGCTGGGGCGACCTGTCCTTCCAGGGCAGCTACAACCGTCTCAACGATGACCAGATGGTCCGCCCGATCGCTCCCGAGTTGCTCGAGGCGGGCTTCGCAGGGCTGCCCTTCGACCGCAACCAGGTGCATCTCGGCCTCGTCGCCGAGCTGCCGCTCTACCTCGGCGGGCAGCTGGGATCAAGGAGGCGCATCTCGGAGATCAACGCCGAAACGGCCCGGCAAGTCGAGCAGGCAACGCGCTGGCAGATCCGCTTCAATGCCATCTCGGTTTACGCCGGCGCCGTCGCACTCGAGCGCGCCACGCTCGCACTCGACGACGAACTCGACGCGCTGGGCAAGACCCGCGAGCGCATCGCCCTGGCGGTCACCAGCGGAAAGCGGCCCCGCATCGACCTGCTCAAGATCGAGGACCAGGTGCAGGAGACGATCGCGGCCCGCGCCAAGACGGCTGCCGGGGTGACCAAGCTGCGAGCCCTACTCGCATCGATCCTCGGCCAGACTCCGGAGAAGCTCTCACCCCTCGCCGGACTCGAGGCCCGCGCTCCGGAACTGCTCGTACCGCGCCCGGAACTGGCCGATCTCGTCCTCAAGGCGAGCGCGATCGAGCGGGCCAGGCTGGGCCGCCGCGCTGCGGAGCAGAACACGCGTCTCAGCCGTGGCGCCCTGCTGCCCCAGGTGGTGGTCCAGGGCGAGTACCTGGAGCACTTGGCGCCCTCTGTAGGAAGCGATCTCGAGACCTGGCGCGCAACGATCGCGCTGAAGGTCCCGATCTTCGCGGGAGGTTCCCGCTACGCGCGCCTGGCGGCGGCAAGGCAGTCCCAACTCGCTGCAGCCGCCGGCGAGCAGCAGACGCGGCTGGGCGTTCTCGCCCGCCTCGAGGACGGCCTCGCGGCCTTCGATGCGGCCAGGGAAAGCCTCGCGGCCAGCATCGCGCGGCGGGAGGCAGCCGACGAAGCCGCGCGCATCGAACAGATTCGCTACGACGCCGGCGCGGGGGCCATCGAGGACCTGCTCCGCGCACGAGCCCGCCAATCCCAGGCTGCGGCGGCCTCCGCCGCGGCTCTCGCCGAGACCTACACGGCCGCGGCCCAGCTCGACACCTTGAGTGAGAAGGAGGTCACACGATGAAAGCCCGCACGCTGGTGACCATCGTCGTTTTTGTCTTGATCGCGGCCGCCCTGGTCGCCGTCCGCATGTACCGGGTCGACGAAAAGAACAGCGCCCCGCTGATCGAGCCCCAAGCCACCGCCGTGGTCGTGGAAGCCGTCGCGACAGGAGAGGTCCAGGCGACCCGGCACCTGCTCGGCGAGGTGCTCGGCCGCACGGAGGTCGCCCTGGCGCCCCGCATCACGGGTCATGTCCTGACCGTGGTTCCGCGGGAGGGCGATCGGGTGCACCGGGGCGACGTGCTCGCGCGTCTCGACGCGCGGGAGATCGAGGACGCCGTCGCCCAGGCCGCGGCGAAGACCGCCGCCGCCCGGGCCGCCGTCGCGGCGGTGGAGGTCGCGCTGGCAGCTCAACACGACGCGACCGCGAGAGACCAGCTGCTCTTCGAGGCCGAGGCGATCGCCCAGGAAGCATGGGATCACTCCCAGTCGATGGCCGCCGCCGCAGACGCGCGACTCGCGGCCGCGAAGGCCCAGCTCACCGCAGCGGAAGAGGGGCTCGATAGCGCCCGCACCCGCCTGGAGTACGCGAAGCTGACGGCACCGATCGCAGGGCGCGTCTCTGCGCGCCTGGCAGACCCCGGCGACCTGGCGGTTCCGGGAAGAGCGCTGCTGCGGATCGTTCCGGACGAGGCCGTGCGCATCCGCTGCCGGGCACCGGCAGAAGACCTGCGTTCCCTGGCCGTGGGCGGCGGCGTGACGCTGACCCTCGGTGACAGATCCTTCCCGGGCGAGATCTCGCGCATCTTCCCGGCCATGGGCCGGGAGCACCTGTCGACTTTCGAAGTCGATGTCGCGGCCCCGCCCAGGGGACTCGTCTCCGGCGCCACGGTCGGCGTGGATGTCACCCTCGCCAGCGCCAGCGGCCTGACGGTTCCCGCGCACTCGCTGCTTGAGGGCGAGCACGGCGCCTTCGTCTTCACGGTTCGCGACAACAAGGCCCATCTGGTCAAGGTGGAGCCGGTCGCCCGCTCGGAGCAGCGCGTCGTCATCAACGGTGCGCTGGACGAGGGCGAGCAGGTCATCGTGGCACGCCCATCGCGGCTCATGCTGCTGACCGAAGGCGCGCCGCTTCGCATCACTTCGCGTTGAGATCCACGAGCGTTCTGCGCGGGAATATGCATGAGGACTTCTGCTGCGGTCGCGCACAAGAGCACCCCTGGGCACTTCATGAACAGTCCAGGCTGAGGGAGGATCGGCCATGACGCTGATAGAAAGCTATCTCAGAAAGCCCCACCTGGTGATGTCGCTGGTCCTGCTCGCGGCCGTCGTGGGGATCGTCGGCTACGTCCAGTTGCCGGTGAACCTCTTCCCGGATTCCGAGCGGCCGAAGATCGCGGTCGTCACCGTGGACCCCGGCGCCTCCGCGACCGAGGTGGAGACAGATGTCACGCGTGCGATCGAGAAGGAACTCTCCGGCATCGAAGAGATTCGCCGCGTCACCTCGGTCAGCAAGGACGAGGTCTCCGCCGTGACGGCCGAGTTTCGTTACAGCAAGTCTCTCGATTCCGCAGCGACAGATGTCGCGAGCAGCCTGAGCAAGGTCCGAGCCCTCCTGCCGCCCACAATCCGCTCCCCGATGATCTTCAAGGTCTCGTCGGCCACTCCCGCGGTGATGACGATCGCCCTGCGACCGAAGGACGACTCTCCCCTCGACCTGAGCATGATCCGCCAGCTCGCGGAAAACCCGATCAAGGAGCGCCTGCTCCAGCTCAGCGATGTCGCCAACGTCGAGGTGTTCGGTGGCCATCAGCCGATCATCCGGGTCGAACTGGACCGTGACCGCCTCGAGCGGCACAAGTTGAGCGCCCTCGACGTGCGGGCCGCTCTTACGGCCTTCAACGCCAACCAACCCGTGGGGCTCATCATCTCGGGCGAAGAGCAGTTTCTCCTCAAGCGTCTCGGGCAGTTCCAGACCGTCGAGGAGGCTGGCCGTATCCCGGTCGCGCGCCGCGGCACGGGCACCGTGCAGCTCGCGGATGTCGCGACCATCCGCCGCGGGGCCGCGGAGCCCCAGAGCGCCTACCACGGAAACGGCAAGCCCGCGATCGCACTGAACATCCAGCGGGCGCTCTCGGGCAACGCCCTCCATACCATCGACCAGGTCGCCGAAGTCCTCCCGGCCCTCGAGGGCGCCTACCCGGGGATCGAGTTCTACGTGCCGGACAATCAGGGTGATCTGATCGGCCTCTCGGTGGGCAACATGAAGGGTGCCCTGCGAGATGCCGTGATCATGACCGTGATCGTGATCTTTCTCTTCCTCGCCGATCTGCGCGGGATGATCCTCGCCGCGATTTCGATCCCCTTCACCTACGTGCTGACCTTCATGGTCATGTGGCTCGTTGGATTCGAGTTCAACATGGTCACCCTGACGGCCGTGGTGATCGCCGTGGGCATGTTGGTGGACGACGCGATCGTCGTCCTCGAGAACATCGATCGACACTACAAGACCCTGGGCGAGGACATGCGACCCGCGGTCCTCGGCGGGACTCAGGAGGTCGCCCTGGCGATCTTCTCGGGCACCTACTCGCTCGTGATGGTCTTGCTGCCCATCATGTTCGTCGGAGGCTACGTGCAGACCGTGCTGCGTCCGCTGACGATGACCCTCTCGATCGCGCTGCTCGCCTCCTACATTGTCTCGATCACCGTGATTCCCCTGCTGGCGCCGCTGATCCTCAAGCACACGCGTAGCGGCCGCTCCAACAGGCTCGAGCGATGGGTCGCCAAGGGCGATGAGCTGATCGTCGAACCGCTGCGGCGCTTCTACGTCCGACTCACCGGGGTCGCCGTCCGTCACCGTCTCGCCTTCATCGTCCTCGGCATCGTCCTGTTTCTCGTCTCGGCGCGCCAGATGCCCCTCGTCGGACGCGACCTGATGCCACCGATGGATGCGGGCATCCTGGTCATCAACTACGAAACCGATCCCAACAGCTCCCTCGAACGGACCGAGAAGACCCTGACCCGGATCGAAGAGACCGTCCTCGCACGGAAGGAGGTCAGCTCCGTCTCCTCGGTGATCGGCTCCGAAGCGGCGGTTATCTCCTTCGGTTCCGGGAGGCTCCCCCAGCAGGGACGCCTGACGGTGCACCTGGTGGATCGCTTTCAGCGGGATCTCTCGATCTGGCAGATCGAGAAACAGCTCCGCGGCGATCTGCGCGGGATGCCAGGGATGAAGTCCGTCGACGTCTACGAGTTTGGCGCAACGCCTCTCTCGTCGATCCGCGCTCCGGTCGACGTGATGATCTCGGGGCCGAATCTCCACCAGCTCGACGTGCTCGGCAGAGAGGTGGAAACGCGCCTGCGAGCACATCTGAAGGACCTCAGCTCCATCTCGCGCTCCTGGACCCTGGATAACACCGAGGTGACCTTCCGCGCGGATCCAGAGAAGTTGGCGCTCTACCACCTCTCCCCGGAGACCCTTTCCCGGCAACTCCAGGGAGCGGTGCGCGGGATGCCCGCCTCGACCTTCCGGGTGCCGAACCAGGATGGCCTCGCGCTGTGGATCCAGTTGCCTCCGGAGCAACGCGCCTTTGCGGGTGATCTGCACGACTTCCCGATCGTCACGCCCCTCGGCGAGATTCCCCTGGCCCAGCTGGGTGCCTTGGACCGCCAACTCGTCCCCAGCGTCATCACCCGCCAGGGACTGCAGCGGACTCTCGACGTCCAGGCCTACCGCGGGACCCGCCCGATCAGCCATCTGCAAGAGGACGTGGTGGAAGCCCTCGCAGGCCTCGAGCTGCCCCCGGGCTACTCAATCTCTCACGAGGGCGAGATCAAGCAGATGAACGAGTCCTTCGGCCGGCTCGGCATCGCGCTGGCCCTCGGCCTCATCCTGCTCTACTTCTCGCTGGTCCCCGCCTTCGAATCCTTCGTCCACCCCCTGACGATCATGTCGGCGATTCCGCTGGCCCTGATCGGTGCCTCCTGGGCCATGCTCATCTTCGGCAAGCACGGTTGCATGCCTTCGATGATGGGCATGATCCTGCTCGCTGGAGTCGTCGTGAAGAACTCGATCCTGCTGATCGACTTCATCACCGAGGCGCGGAAACAGGGCAAGAGCGTGGAGCAGGCCCTCATCGGCTCCGTCGACATCCGGACCCGGCCGATCCTGATGACCGCCTTCAGCACGGTGGTTGGCATGATCCCCATCGCTGGCGAGTGGGCCATCGGCCTCGAGCGCCTGTCGCCCCTGGCGATCGTGGCCATCGGCGGCCTGACCGTCTCGACCTTCCTGACGATGGTCTACGTCCCCGTCCTCTACTCCCTCTTCGACGAGGCGCAGACCCGGCTGACGGCCTGGCTCAGCGGATGGAGGACCCGACCCGCCCATGTCGATTGAGGGGCGGTGCAGCGACTGAGGAGCACTCCGGCACGGCGTGCAAGGTGCAGCCGCGGCGGAGCGGGAGGAACGGCGTGGACTGGCAACTAAGCAAGGGCGAGACTCGCTCCGCGCGGCCGCAGCACGGCGACTGAGGAACGGCGCGGAGTGGCAACCAGGCGACGGCGAGGCTCGTGATGTTCGGCGGCGAGATGGTGAGCAGGAAATCATGCGCCGTGGAGCGAAGAATGTTGCACCTCGACGATTCGGAGACCTCCTGCTGCGATGCGTCAGGCATCGAACAAGTACGAAACTCAACGGAACCCTTCCATCAGCAGAAGTGGCGTGCAACATTCTTCGCTCCACGGGGGAAACTCTGCGGCGCGGCGAAGTGCGGCCGCGGAGCGGATTCGCGGGCGAATCGCGGTACACTTTCCCGTGTTCTGCCCACGCTGCCGGGCTCCGAGGAAACCACCATGCGGGAACTCATTGAACTCAGGGACAAGATCAACCGCCTGCTCGAAGACGTGATGAAGCGCGCCGAGCCGGATCTCGCGCCGCCCCAGACCGGCGGCGACTGGCTCCCCAAGGTCGATCTCTACGAGCTGCCCGACCGCGTCGTTCTGCGCGCGGATCTCCCCGGCGTTTCCGCCGACAACCTCGACGTGCGCCTCGAAGGCGGCCAGCTGGTCCTGCTTGGCTCGCGCCCCCAGCCGATAGACATCGACGCTTCGGCCATCCGGCGCCTCGAGCGTTCCTTCGGCTCGTTTGCACGCCGCTATACCCTGCCCGACGGTATCGACCCCGAGAGCGTCAAGGCCGCCTACGCGGATGGCGTGCTCGAGGTGGTCGTTCGCAAACGCGAAGAGACCGCGGTCCGCCGGATCCCCGTCCGGTCGGAATGATCTCCGGCCGGTCCTTTCGCATGGCTTCTCCCGAGGAGACGAGTTCCGTGTGCCGTTATACGAGAATGTCCCGGCTGATGATCTCGGCCACCCTGATGCTCGCGGTCCTTCCCGTGGCCAGCGCCCAGGTACCCAACATCCAGCGCAGGGATGCGGTCGTGCTGGCCGTGGAGAAAGTCTCTCCCGCGGTCGTCAACATCTCGACCGAGGTCCTGATCCGAAACCCCTATTCCCAGGCACCCGACATCTGGGAGTATTTCTTCGGCGGCGGCTCCCGGCGACGTCCGCGGGAGAGCTATGTTGAGAACTCCCTCGGCTCGGGCGT
Organism: Acidobacteriota bacterium; assembly: GCA_024763475.1. Classification (GTDB taxonomy): domain Bacteria; phylum Acidobacteriota; class Polarisedimenticolia; order J045; family J045; genus JANTFM01. The sequence continues at coordinate 9,098 of JANTFM010000079.1, forward strand.
CATCGTCGACAAGCGCGGTTACGTCCTGACCAACGATCACGTCGTGGCCTCCGCGTCGAGGATCATGGTCACTTTCCAGGACGGACGACAGGTCGAGGCCAAGCTGCTCGGCTCGGACGAGGCCTCCGACCTCGCCGTGCTTCAGCTCCAGGAGGAGGGTCCCTGGCCCTTCGCCCGGATGGGCTCGTCCTCGAAACTGATGATCGGCGAGACCCTGATCGCGATCGGCAACCCCTTCGGCCTGCAGAGCACCGTGACCGTCGGGGTCCTCTCGGCGACGGGCCGCACCCTGGCCGGGCCGGACCAGGCTGCCCTACCCTTCGCCGACTTCCTCCAGACCGATGCGGCGATCAACCCCGGCAACTCCGGCGGCGCCCTCCTGAACATCCTCGGCGAGCTGGTCGGCATCAATGCGCAGATCGTCGCGAAGGGTCAGAACCTCGGCTTCGCGATTCCCATCGATCGGGCGAGCAAGGTCCTCGCCGAGTTGATCACCTTCGGACGGCTGCGTCCGCCCTGGACCGGACTGGTGCTCGAGGATCTCGACGCCAACCAGGCCGAATACTACGGTCTCGAGCAGGCGGCGGGAGCCTTGGTGGTCAAGATTTTCGAAGACAGCCCCGCGCAGGACGCGCGCGTTCAGGTCGGGGACGTGATCACGGGCGTCGGTGCCCACCGCATCAAGAACATCGCGGACTTCTTCACCGCGATCGCGGAAGTCCCACTGGGGCAGAAGGTGAATGTCCGATTGCTCCGGGAGAAGGGCGAGGTCGTCCATCCGCTCAAGGTCGAGGCCTTTCCCAAGGAGCGCGCTCCGGAATACACCTGGAATGCCCTCGGCATCACGGTGGGCCAGAGCGGTCGCTATGCTGTCATCGACAGGGTCCGCACAGGGTCCCGGGCCGGAACCATCGGCCTGCGCCAGGGCCTACAGATCCGGCGGATCAACGGCAAGACAATCCACTCCGCCGAGGAGTTTTACGAGGCCATGCCGCAGGCGCTGCTCCTGCGCTCGGTGAACCTCGCCATCGCGACACGACGCGGCCTGCATCCGGTCACCCTCCCCGTCCGCTAGTCCGCCTTGACGGGCGGCCGCTGCACTGATGAGAGAAACTAGGCCCATGAAGAAGAAGACACCGGCAAAGAAGACTCCAAAGACTCCCGACTCGGCTGAAATCACGGGCGATGCGCCGAGCCGTGCTGACGGAGATGGCGAGCGTCACGAGCCCGAAGCGGTGGATGGCACCGAGATGGCGGAGGCCGTCGAGATCGATCCCGTTGTGGACGAGGAACAGGAGTCACGGGGGGAGACCCCGGTCCAGGAGACCGTCCCCGTCGAGATCGCACTCGCGCTCGAGGAACGGGCCCGGACCGCGGAAACCCGGCTCGCCGAGTTCGGAGCGGCGTTCCAGAAGTACAAGGACGAGCACCAGGCCATCCGGGCACGGATGGAGCGAGACCAGGAGTCCCGCGTGCAGGAGACCCTCTCGCGCACCTTTCTTGAGATCCTCGGAGCGCTCGACAACCTCGACCGCAGCCTGGAACACGCAGAGGATGGCCCGCTGGCCGAGGGCGTGGGCCTCGTGCACAAGCAGTTCATGGACATCCTCCGCGCGGAGGGTCTCGAGCGCCTGGATCTGGTGGGCAAGCCCTTCGACCCCACGAAGGCCGAAGCGGTCTTCGCCAGCCCGGTCGACGACCCCGAAGATGCGAACAAGGTGCTCGAGGAGTTCCGCCCCGGCTACCGACTGGGCGACAAGGTCATCCGCCCTGCGCAGGTGCGTGTCGGGCGTCTGGTCTGAGACTCGGGCGCAGGCGACGCCCGAAACGGCATGTCACTTGCATGAGTCGAGGGCGCGGCTGCTGGAATCCTCCGGATCTGCCGCCTTCGTTCCCTGGGTGTACCAGGGGGCGTTACACGCCGGTGACACTCAACCGAGCGGTGCTCCGGCGGGACGCGACGGCGCGGGAGTGGTGTTGTGATGCAAGCCCTTCAGGACGCTTACCGGGTGGCAGAGGCGGAGTGGCGCGACCTGACCGAGGGGACTCGGCCGGTCTTCTACGTGGGGATGGCCACCTGCGGCAAGGCGGCGGGTGCCGGCCGGGTCATCGATCAGCTGAAGCTGAAGCTCGATGAGCTGAAGCTGGACGCCGAGATCGTCTCCTCGGGCTGCCTCGGGCCCTGTTCCCTCGAGCCACTGGTCATCGTCCAGAAGCCGGGCAGACCCGCCATCTGCTACGGCAACATCGGGCCGAAAGAGATCAACGAGATCGTCGACCGGCACATCGTCAACGACAAGCCCTGCCCGGAGTTCGCGCTCGGCGCGCTCAACGACGAGAGTTGGGGCGAGATCGGGCCCCTGGTGAAGCACCCGATGCTCGACGGTCAGCAGCGAAATGTGCTGCGGAATTGCGGCATCATCGATCCAGAGAAGATCCACCACTATCTCGCTCGTGATGGGTTCCGCGGCTTCCTCAAGGCCCTCGAACTCGGCCCCGAAGGCGTTATCGAGCAAGTCAAGAAGTCCGACCTGCGCGGACGCGGCGGTGCTGGCTTCCCGGCTTTCCTGAAGTGGCACTTCTGCCGCAGCTCACCCGGCGACCCGAAGTACCTGATCTGCAACGCGGATGAGGGAGACCCCGGGGCGTTCATGAATCGCTCCCTGCTCGAGGGCGACCCCCTGGCCGTGCTCGAGGGCATGTTGATCGCAGGACTCGCGATCGGGGCCTCCCAGGGATACATCTACTGTCGGGCGGAATACCCACTGGCGATCGAGCGCCTCGAACTGGCCATCGCAGAAATGCGGAAGCTGGGGCTCTTCGGCGAGCGGATTCTCGGTAGCGAGTTCTGTTTTGACGTCGAGATCAAGATCGGCGCGGGCGCATTCGTCTGTGGCGAAGAGACGGCGCTGATCGCCTCGATTGAGGGCCGTCGCGGAATGCCCCTTCCCCGGCCACCCTTCCCCGCGAACAAGGGTCTCAATGGCAAGCCGACGGTGATCCAGAACGTCGAGTCGCTGGCCAACCTGCCGCTGATCCTGCGCCGCGGCCACGCGTGGTACCGCACGTGGGGCACCAAGTCGAGTAAGGGCACCAAGACCTTCGCGCTGGCGGGCAAGATCGAGCGCAAAGGGCTGATCGAGGTGCCTCTCGGCACGACCCTGCGCAAGATCGTCTACGACATTGGCGGCGGGATTCCGGAGGGAAAGGCGTTCAAGGCCGTGCAGACCGGCGGGCCTTCCGGCGGCTGCCTCCCGGCCGAGAAGCTCGACCTGCCCGTCGACTACGAGTCACTCGCGGCCGCTGGCTCGATCATGGGTTCCGGCGGCATGGTGGTCATCGACGAAGACGTCTGCGCCGTGGGGCTGGCCAAGTTCTTCCTCTCGTTCACCAAGGACGAGTCCTGCGGCAAGTGCCCACCCTGCAGGATCGGCACGGCCGTGATGTACAACACGCTGGAGCGCATCACCGAGGGCAAGGGGACGATGGAGGATCTCGACCAACTCGAGTCGATGGCCGAGACCATCACCGCCGGGGCCCTCTGTGGACTGGGAAAAACGGCCCCCAACCCGGTACTGACGACTCTCAAGTACTTCCACGAGGAGTACAAGGCACACGTTCTGGAGGGTTGCTGCAGCGCCTTCGAATGCAAAGCGCTGATCGCCTACCACATCGACGCAGAGCGCTGCACGGCCTGCGGCTCCTGCCAGAAGGTCTGCCCGACCGGCGCCATCGTCGGGGAAAAGAAGAAGGATCCCTTCTTCATCAGGGAAGAGCTCTGCCACCACTGCGGCGCCTGCCTCCCGCGCTGCCCCGACACCGCTGCGGCAATCTTCCGCACGAGCGGAAAGCTCACACGAGTCGAAACCCGAAAAGCAGCCCGCTAGCCCCTGACGCGAGACCGATGCTCCCAGAGCATCCCCCGCCACGGCGCCGACCCGCACGCCAAACGACTCACCCTAATGAACTTGCATCTCGCCCCACGCGAGATACCCCCGCGAACAGGGCCCGGCGCAAGATGACCCAGGTTGATTGGCCTGCGTCTCACCTTCACGCTTGTCCGCCTCACACGAAATGACCCAGGTTGATGAATTTACGTCTCATCTTCGTGCTCGCGCGCTCGGTATCGAACGACCCAGGTTGATGAGTTTGCGTCTTGTCTTCGTGCTCGCGCGCTCG
>JANTFM010000080.1 GCA_024763475.1 Acidobacteriota bacterium
GTCATCCGGACGACGCCCTCTCGCGCAGGGCCTGGGTCCTCGGGCGGATGGCGAAACTCGGGATGATCGATCCCGTGGAGGCCGAGTCAGCTGCGGGACGCGCCCTCAAGCTCTCCCCCGAGCGGCCGGCGGCCGATCCGGCGGGTGACGTCCTCGATGCGGTCCACCGGGAACTCACGAGTCGCGGCTGGGAGCCCCAGCCGGGAGTCTCTGCGGGCAAGGTCTTCACCAGCATCGACCTCCGCTTGCAGCAGGTGGCACGCAAGGCCCTTGCGACGACTCTGAGCGCACTGGAAAGGGATCGTCCCTCCCGCAAGCCCCTTGAGGGGGCTGTCCTGGTGCTGCGGCCGGCGACCGGAGAGATGGTCGCGCTGGTCGGTAGTCGTGAAGGAACGGCGGGGCGCTTCAATCGCGCGCTCGACGCACGGCGGCAGCCAGGATCTGCGTTCAAGCCCTTCGTCGCCTTGGGTGCGATCGCGCAGCTGGGCATGGCACCCAGCAGCATGCTGGACGACGCTCCGCTCGACCTGCCGCTGCCCTCTGGCACATGGAGGCCGCGAAACCACGACGGCACGTTCCGCGGGCCGATCTCGCTGCGCAAGGTCCTCGAGGACAGCGTCAACGTGCCCATGGTGCGCCTGGGCCTGCAACTGGGTCCGGCTCCGCTCGCCAAGCTGGCGGGTCGGATCGGATTCTCGAACAACCTGCCGCAGACACCCTCCCTGGCGTTGGGCAGCGGAAGCGTGAGCCTCCTGGAGCTGGCCACGGCCTACGGCACCCTGGTCAACCTGGGAGTTCGCCAAGACGCTCGAATGGTTCGAGCGGTGGTGTTCCCGGGGGACGCGCGGGAGCACGGTCTGGCTTCGCTTGCGCCCGGGGAGAGAGTCGTCGATCCGGCCGACGCCTGGTTGGTGCTGGATGCTCTGAGCGGGGTTGTCGAGCGAGGGACCGGGCGAGCACTGGCCCCGCTTGTCGGGACGACCCGAGTTGCCGCCAAGACCGGGACCAGCCAAGAGGGCCGGGATGCTTGGTTCGTGCTCGGGACAGGAAGCGCCGTCGTCGTCGTGTGGGTGGGACGGGATGACAACAAGCCAGCCCAGCTCTGGGGAGCGAGCGCCGCTCTACCCGTCGTGGCGCGCATGCTCCAAGAGGCGGGAGATCTCCTGCTGGATCCCCTCCCGGCGGCGCCGCCCGGGGTTGTAAGGGTTCGCCTGGATCCCGCCAGGGGTTGTGTGCTGTCCCGCCGTGCGAGCGGGGGTGTACTCGAGGTCTTCCGCACGGGAGAGGAGCCGGAACCGTGCTCTTCCGTCCGCTCCTTCTGGCGCCGTTTGTGGCGGAAGGATGATTCCCGGTAGACGATCAACGCTTCCGGGATGTTGCCGTTTGTGGCGGAAAGGTGCTTTCGGGCAGACGATCAACGCTTCTGGGACCTTGGCGTTTGTGGCGGAAGGATGATTCCCGGTAGACGATCAACGCTTCCGGGACGTAGATATGAGGTCTGAGCAGGGGCGAAGCTTGGTTTGTCGCGCTGCCCGAGGAGGCCGCTTGAACGTGATGCGGGGCCAAAAGGGCCTGACCTTCATCGAAATGCTGATCGTGATCCTACTGATGAGCATCCTCTCTTTGGTCGCCATGCCCTACCTGCATCACAAACAGCGCCAGCTCAAAGAACTTGAACTGACGCGCAACCTGGCGATGATGCGCGACGCGATCGACCGCTTTCACGAACTGGCGGTGACCGGTCAGATCGAGCCTTGGGATCTCGAATGGGACATGTATCCGGAAGATCTTGACATGCTGGTTGAGGGGGTCGAGGTCAAGCCTGCGGCGGATGCGGAAGCCGTCCTGGTCCGCTTCCTGCGGGAGATTCCCGTCGATCCCATCACAGGAGAGCAGGAGTGGGAGTGTCGTGGCTACGAGGATGATTTCGATGACTACAGCTCGAGTTGCGATACTCTGTTCGACGTGAGATCTACCTCCCGACAAACGGCGCTGGACGGGAGTTTCTACGCCGATTGGTAGTCATTCACTGGTTATTCCTGCGGCAGGCCTTGATCCCTCCCTGTTGATATTTGTGATATATTGCCTGTCGGATGTGGGGTGGGTTTCGGTCGGCATATAAACAAAGAGGGCCATACATGGCACAGCGTACTTCGAAGAAGAACCCAGATATTGACCGCTTACTCAAGGGCATGATTGAAGAAGCCGTCCGGGCTGAGATCGGTCGCCTGTTCAGCGGAAAGGCTTCGATCGAAGAACTCAGAAGACTGTCCGGCACGATGGATCGCCTCGAGAAACGGGTCGAATTCGTCGCAGCGAAGCTGGCGGGGCGCCGGCCGGACTACGGATCGGGCAAGGGACGTCCTGGACGCCCAGCGATCCACACCTCCTGCACGAAGCCGGGCTGCAAGGCCGCGCACTACGCCAAGGGCTTGTGTTCGAAGCATTACCAGCAGGATCGCCGCGCCGCCGCCGCTCGTAAGGCGAAGAGGGCGAACAGAAAGAAGAAGCGGCGCTAGGCTGGGATCTTCAGCACGCCCTTCGTCCGAGACGCCGTATCTGCACGCTGGCCGGGCTCTTGCGGGCCGTCTTGCCGATCCTTGGAGATCTGCCGGCGGTATCGCTTCGTGTATGTCGCAGCCGTGATCTCGCGAGTGCTCTCCCCTCAGCGCGCAGCTACGGTGTTTCCCTTCGAGAGCTCATGAAACGATGTTCCCTTCGAGAGTTCATGAGAACTCGAAGGGCCGTGAGAACCCGCGTGAGAGGGCCGTGGAAACTCGAAGGGTCCTGAGAACTTGTGTGAGAACTCGACGGGGCATGACAAACCCAGCCTGGCCATCCCGAGCCTTTATTTTCCGGCCAATTCCATGTAGGCCTCGCGCGCGTAGTCGCGGACCATCCGCGAGCCTGAGAACACGGGAAGGAGTTCGCGGATTGAGCATTTCATCCGGCGGATCCACTCTCTTGGCAGCCCATCCGCATCGCGGTCGAAGAAGACGGGGAGGACCTCCTTCTCGAGCAGGTCGTAGAGCGAGGCAACGTCTTCCGCATCCTGGGCTTGGTCGTCGGACAAGGCTTCGAGTCGGCCGATAGCCCACCCCACATCTTTCGTGTAACCCTCGATCCACCAGCCGTCGAGCACGGAGAGGTTCAATCCCCCGTTGGCCGCAGCCTTCTGGCCCGAGGTGCCGGAAGCCTCCAGGGGGCGGCGAGGGTTGTTCAGCCACACATCGACACCCTGGACGAGGAGCCTGCCGATCTGCAGGTCGTAATCCTCGAGGAAAACGATCTTGCCGAGGAAGGGATCGCGTCCCGCGAGCCGGAAGATCTGGGCGATGAGATCTTGCCCGGCCCGGTCCGCCGGATGCGCCTTTCCGGCGAAGATGATCTGGATCGGTCGCTCCGTGTTGGTCAGGAGCGCGCGGAGGCGTCCCAGGTCGCGGAACAGGAGATCCGCACGTTTGTAGGTCGCAAAGCGCCGAGCGAAACCCACCGTCAAGGCACGCGGGTCCAGAATGTGCGCGATGGACGCAAGGGTTCGGGGGGATCGACCGTGGCGCGCGAGCATTCGGCTCACCAGTTCTCTCGACTTGCGGATTAGCCGTCGCTTCTGGGCCTCGTGGGCTGCCCAGAGATCCTCATCGGCAATGAGCTCGTCAAAACGCCCCCAGCGTTCCGGAAGATGGGCCGCCTGCTCCCAGTCACGTCCGATCGAGCGCTGCAGGAGGTCTCGCAGCTCCAGTCCAACCCAGGTCTCGACGTGCACGCCGTTGGTGATGGAAGCGATGGGGACGTCCTTTGCCTCGACTCCGTAGAGGCTCTGCCACATCTCGCGGCTGACCTCTCCGTGCTTCTTGCTGACGCCATTCCTCAGGGAGGAGAGCTTCAAGGCGAGTACGGTCAGGTTGAACTTGCTTCCCTCGCTATCTATCTGCCCAAGGCCCAGCAGCGTGGATACCGGCACGCCAAGCTGTACGGCCCAGCTTCCGAGATACAGCCGGGCGGTTTCCGCTTCGAAGGTCTCGTTACCCGCGGGGACCGGTGTATGCGTGGTGAAGACGATGTTGCGCCGCACGGTGTCGCACGCGGCATCGAAGCGGGCGCCGTTGTTGATCTCCTCGCGGATTCGCTCCAGGGTCATCAGCGCAACATGGCCTTCGTTGAGGTGCCATACATCCGGATTGATGCCGAGCGCACGAAGAGCCTTCACGGCGCCGATGCCGAGGATCATCTCCTGGCACAAGCGCATCTCGCGCCCCCGCACATAGAGGATGTGCGTGATGGGCCGGTCGTGGGGTTCGTTCTGAGCCAGATCCGAATCGAGAAGCAGGACCTGGACGCGGCCGACCTGCGCCTTATAGACCGCCAGGTGCACCTTGCGGTCGAGAAGGGGAACCGTGACGACGAGATGTCTTCCCTCGGCGCTCAGCACGGGCAGGACCGGAAGGCGCGTCAGATCGAAATCCGGATACATGTGCTGCTGCTGGCCTTCGGCATTGATGGTTTGACGGAAGTAGCCTCGCCGGTAGAGCAGACCCACGGCGATGAATGGGAGCCCTACGTCGGAGGCTGCCTTGCAATGGTCGCCGGAGAGGACACCAAGTCCGCCAGAATAGATCCTGAGGCTCTCGTGCAGCCCGTACTCGGTGGAAAGGTAGGCGACGCCCCCTCCCTTGTACTCGGGCCACTCCTTCGTAAACCACCACTTCTTGCGATGGCCCATGTAGCGGGCAAAAGCGTTGACGACAGACTCGTAGGACGCTTGAAATGACTCGGAGAGCTGCAGGCTTTCCCAGTGATGGGGATCAAGGTGGATCAGGAGCTCGATGGGGTTGTGATAGCGCGCCCAAAGGGAGGGGTGGATGCTGGAAAAGAGCATCCGGGCTTCCGGAGTCCAGGACCACCAGAAGTTATAGGCGAGCTCGCGAAGCCCGGAGAAGTCGTCGGGAAGAAAAAAATCGGTCGTGGCGAGCGTACGAATCTCGGGAATGGCCGGGTTCTTGTCCTCAAACACCATCTTGTGTTCTCCACTGTCTCGGATGCGTTGGGCGCTTGGGCGCCCCGGATACGTCCAGTCGTCTTGGAAACTATGCGGTGGCTGGAGGACAGGGGCAAGTTCCGCTGCCCAGGATTCTCAGCCGCCTGGGGAAGGCAGCTCTGCTTCCTCCTCAAGGGCTCGCGTGCTGGGAGGGTTTGGCCGCCTGCGGGAACAGGCTCGTGCAGCAGCAAAGACCTGGGCCGTTCCCCGCGAGCCATGGGAGCCGGAACTTGCAGCAGCAAAGACCTGGACTGTTCCCCGCGAGCCATGGGAGCCGGAACTTGCAGCACAAGGACCTGGACCGTATCCAGGCGCCGGCGGGAGCAGCTTCTTGCTGCACAAAAAAAGAGACGGCCAAGCCGTCCCTTTGATCTCACGCTCGCTAGCGTCGGTGTGATTGGTGCCGAAGGCGAGACTCGAACTCGCACAAGCTTGCACTCACGTGGCCCTCAACCACGCGCGTCTACCAATTCCGCCACTTCGGCACACATCCTCAAAAGCGAGGCACATTCTAGCTTATTCCCCTTCGGTGGGCACGTCTTCGGGGAGCGAAATCGGAGCATCTCCCGTCCCATCTTCGTCGCCCTGGGCCGGCACGATCGCAGGAAGCTCAGCGGCTTCCGAAGCCGGGGGAGTTGCTGGTTCCTCGATGCTGACCTCATCGAGCACCGACTTTCCGCTCTTCTGCGTCAAAAAAACCAAGGCAAGAGAGGTGCAGATGAAGAGCACCGCAGCGATGGTCGTCGCACGGGTCAGCACGTTGCTCGTGCCACGGGGCCCGAAGACCGTCTGCGTGCCTCCGCCGCCGAAGGCCGAGGCCAAGTCTCCTCCTTTTCCGGTCTGCAGGAGCACAACCAGGACAAGAAAGAAAGACACGATGATATGCACGGTCACAACAATTGCGTAAAGCACGATACAACCCTCCCGCGTCTAGTGACGGGTCAAAAGCCGGGAGAACTTATCACGGCCCCCGCAACAGGGCAAATTCAGCCGGGGTTCGACCGGGCACTCTGCCCGATGGTCGATAGGAAGCTCCGCTGAGACACACAGCCTCCGGTCGGCCCACCCCTGCGGCGCGTTGTTTCCAGCGGATAGCTGATGTGGGTCTGCGGCTCAGTCGTTGCCGCTCCAGGCGCGAGCGATCGAAAGGAAAGATCCAGCGTCGAGGCTAGCCCCTCCCACGAGGAAGCCATCGACATCCGGCATGGCTGCCAGGTCCCCGGCATTGTTCGCCTTGACCGACCCGCCATAGAGGATGCGGACGCCCCTGGCGATCTCGGAGGAGCAGATGCTCGCGAGGATCTCCCTGAGAAAGCCGTGGGCCTCCTGGGCCTGTTCCCTGGTCGCCGTCCTGCCGGTGCCGATCGCCCAGACCGGTTCGTAGGCGATCACGAGGTCATCCGCGCTGCCGAGGGAGATCCGGGAGAGCCCAGCCTGCAATTGTTTCTCGATGGTGGGCTCCATCCGGCCGGAGTCGCGCTCGTCCTCGGTCTCGCCGACGCAGAGGTAGGGAAGGAGCTGGTTCTCGCGAGCCGCGGCAACCTTGAGGGAGATGCGTTCGTCGCTTTCTCCGAAGACATGTCTGCGCTCGGAATGGCCGAGAATGACGAAATCAACGGGCAACTCGACCAGCATTCCGGCCGAGAGCTCCCCGGTAAAGGCTCCTGAACTCTCCTGATGGAGGTTCTGTGCACCCGTCGAAATCTCTTCTTCGCCCGTCTCTGCGAGGAAGGCCGGGATCGACGTGAAGGGTGGCGCGATGGCCAGCTCGACGTCTGCCGCGGGGGGGCGGCCATCCTCGCGGGCGATGTCCCGGAAGCGGCGGCACCAGGCACGGGTTGCGAGCTGGTTGTGGTTCATCTTCCAGTTTCCGGCGATCAGGGGCTTGCGCATCATTCGGCTCACCTTTCCAGTGCGGCCACGCCCGGCAGCGTTGTGCCGGAGAGCAGTTCGAGGGCGGCACCGCCGCCCGTGGAGACATGCGCGAACTCGTCTTCGAGGCCGAAAACACGGGCGGCAGCCGCCGTATCGCCCCCTCCGAGGACGGTGAATGCGCTCATCCCGGCCAGGTGCTCTGCGAGACGGCGCGTTCCCTTGTCACATCCAGCCGCTTCGAAGAAACCGACGGGGCCGTTCCAGAGCACGGTCTGGGTCTCGGGCGCGAGCCGTGCCCGGAAGGACTCGATCGTCTGGGGTCCGATATCCACGCCGATGCCGCCCGCGGGGATCTCTACGCCCGGTGTCGCGCTCAGGCCAAGGACCGACTTGCCGTCGATCGATGTGCCGATCAGGTGGTCGATCGGCAGGTGGATCGCCACCTTCCGCGAGGCCGCGAGCGACTCGAGATGACGGGCGAGATCCAGTTTGTCCGACTCGACGCGGGAGGAGCCGATCTCATGCCCTTGGGCCGCGAGGAAGGTATAGGCCATGGCACCGCCGATCAGCAGGCCATCGACCTTCTCGATCAGCTTCTCGACGAGTTCGATCTTGTCCGAAACTTTGGCGCCTCCCAGGATGGCGTAGTAGGGACGGCGAGGCTCGCGAATCAGCTTCGAGAGCGATTCGATCTCACGCGCCATCAGGAATCCGGCGGCCCGCACCGGGATGAGGCCGGAAACGCCGGAGACCGAGGCGTGGGCTCGATGGGCGGCCCCGAAGGCGTCATTCACGAAGGCGTCGTAGCCCTTGGCCAGTGAGGCGGCGAAGTCCTGTGCGCCCTTTGTTTCGCCCTCGTGGAAGCGCAGGTTTTCCAGCAGGCCGACCTGTCCGTTCTCGAGGGAGTCTCGCAAGGCTGCAGCTTCCGCTCCGACGCAGTCGGCAGCGAAGCGGACGTCCTGGCCGAGGAGTTCCGCGAGGCGGACGGCGACCGGCGCCAGGCTGAACTCCTGTTTTCGCTGTCCCTTCGGGCGGCCCAAGTGGCTCGCGCAGACGACGCGCGCGCCCTGGTCGATCATCCAGCGCAGGGTGGGCAGAGCCGCCTGAATGCGACGATCGTCGGTGATCCGTGTGCCATCCAGCGGGACGTTGAAGTCGACGCGGCAGAACACGGTCTTGGCTTTCAGTTGAAGATCGCTTACGAGCTTGAAGGTCATGCTTGGTCCTCCGTCCATGCGCGCAGTACATCGGCGACGCGATTGGCGTATCCCCACTCGTTGTCGTACCACGCTATGAGACGCACGAAACGTTCTCCGGGGCACTCCAGCAGGGGCAGGTCGACGATCGAGGAGTGTGGATTCCCCTTGAAGTCGATGGAAACCAACGCTTCCTCGCTCACCGAGAGAAGGCCTCGAAGCTCGCCCTCACTCGCTTCCCGCAGACGCCCGGCCATCGCGTCTGGCGCATCGGGGTCTCGCATCGTATGGGCGACGATCTCGATCAGGCTCACGGAGGCCGTCGGAACCCGTATGGCAAGACAGCCGAGGCGGCCCGCGAGCTGCGGCAGAGCCTCGATCAACCCCCGGCTCGCCGAGGTCGAGGTGGGGATCATCGAGAGCATCGCCGAACGGGCGCGCCGGAGGTCACCATGGGGTTGGTCGATGGTGACCTGTGAGCCCGTGGTGCAATGCACCGTCGTCATCTCCGCGCTCTCGATGCCGTACCATCGATCGAGGAGCGCGAGCGGAAGGGCGGCTGCGTGGGTTGTGCAGGATCCCGTGGCCAGGATCTGCTCGTTCGGGCGTGTGGTGAGCGAAGAAACTCCAGGGATGATCTGCCGGTCGGCACCAGGGCAGACCGCGGTGACGAGCACTCGGGGAATCTCAGGGCGGAGGTGTCCCCGGGCGGCGTTAGCGGAGCAGAACTTGCCCGTGGCTTCCACGACGCAGTGGAGTTCGGCGTGTTGCCAGGGGATCTCGGCCGGGTCGGCGCAGCGAAAGTAAGGGATTTCGCGATCGCCGATGACGAGTCGATCCTCGCCTCGCGTTGAGACCTCTCCCGGAAAGTGGCCATAGATGCTGTCATGGCGCAGGAGGTGAGCTGCAGATTCGACATTCGCGAGGTCGTTGATTGCACAGATGGCAAGTGCGGAATCGTCCCGCAAGATGCGCAGCAGGCTGCGGCCGATGCGGCCGATGCCGTTGAGGCCGACACGTGACAACATCTTCTTTCTGGTTCTCCGCTGGAGTCGCTGACGCGGTGGTTTGCTGAGAAGGAGGGCTCGCCCGACACGGAAGTCCGTCACATATTTCGCCGGCCAAGAGCGTCCCAGGCGGCGTTGGGCGTCCTCCGCATACTCCCGGTATACCGTCAACGGTCCGCTTTGCCAGGACCGCCGATGGCTCGCCGATACAGGCAACGGACTTCCGTGTCGGGACACTAGGGTAGGAGCGGTTGACTCGGGCTGTCAATTCTCCGGCGAGGTCTTTGGTGATTGTTGCGCGGAAAGCCGAGGATCTCGCGGGCCGCACGCTGCTCCGCATCTTCGAGCAGGAGCAGCATCTGGTCTGTTCGGCGGATCTTCTCGCGCCGCGCCACGTTCAGCACGACGTCACGAACGGCCAGCCTCGTGACCCCCCGGCAGCGTAGGTAGGCTCGCAGAAGAGAGCGGAACTCGGCACGGGTGGCGATCAGGGAGGCCGCTTCGACCAGTTCACCCCGCACGGGATAGCGCTCGTCCTCGAGCAGGAATCGCAGGTCCTCTGCGGCGATGCGCGAACCGTCCATGGCCAGAGTGAGATGAGCCCGCTGGCGCACCATGTCGTGAGGCCCGGGGCCGTCCGCCTCCGGGCCGCTGGCGAGGCGCTCAATCAGGGCTGCGACCCGTGCCATCAGTTGCCCGCTGCCGGCCTCCTCGGCCACCTCGACGAGCACGAGCAACGGGATGGGGTCTTCAACCACATCCAGGTAGGGCCCGATCTTTCCCAAGCGGCGGGGCGACAGGCTCTTGAGGACCAGCGCACATCTGCGGCCGTACTGCTTGTCGTTGGGTCGGGCCAGCAGTGCTTCGAGCAAGCCATCGACGATCTCACTTCCGCCGCGTCCGAGGAGCGCGAGAGCGCGACGCCATACGGGCAGTCGCCGCTTGCCGAGGTCGGAGAGGAGTTGTGAGAGGACCCAGGGCTCGAGCCGGGTCGAGAGATCCTGCTCGAGCATCTTCTTGGCCTTGCGGGCTACCATCGGCTCCGGGTCGCTGGCCAGCCGTTTGAGCATGGCCTTGGCCGCGCGGGTGTTCTCGCCATCGACCATGAAGGGAATCGCCCCGAGAGCCGTCGTGCGGGCGCGGGGGAACTCCTCAGGATCCGTCATGACCTGGAGCAGAATGCTGAGGGCGTCCTGGTGCCCTGTTTGATAGAGGCGGGTCAGGGACCGAATCGCTGCCGTGCGAACCTTCGAACGGGTCTCTCGCTCCAGGAGCCGTCCGAGGGCCGGCACGGACCGCGTCGAGGCAAGGCGGGCCAAGGTGCTCGCCGCATGTTGCCGGGTCAGCGCGCTCGGGTCGTGAAGGAGTGCGGCCACCGCCCCTGCCGAGCGCGGCGAAGCAAAGAGAGCCAGCAGGGAGAGGGCGCGCAGCCGCGTCTTCTCTTCATTAGCGTCCAGGAGGCTGATCAGGAACGGGATAGCCTTCGGGCCCGAGGTGGCCAAGGCTTCCTTTGCAGCTTGGGAGATCGTCGAGTCGGTGGACTCGAGTTCTCTTGCCCATTTCTGCAAAGCCCGCGTCGAAGATCCCACCCTGCATGCCTCCCCGGCTCTGCGAAGCCCCGATTCCTCTCAAGCGTGGAAGGCCAACCCCGCCAAGCGATACCGCCCCACGCAAACAGAAAGTCTCGCAGAGTTCGGGCCACTCGGTCAAGCCCGGCAGAAGAGCTGCGCCGATGTGTCGGTAATGGTGTAGATTGAAGGACGACGAAGGGTGGAATCATGCGCAGCGAGAGAAAGGCGGAGATCTGGAAGGTCCTTGGGGTGATCACGCTCGTGTTCTCGTCGGCGGCCTTGTCGCTGTTGGCGGGCTGTTCTCGCGAGGCCCCCTCGGAGCTTGCCTTCCGCCAGGCGATCGACTCCAGTGAGGAGCGGCCGCTCGAGGATGTACGCGACGATCTCCGGGAAATCATTCGCAAGTGGCCCGATTCGCACGCCGCGTTGAAGGCCGAGCGGGAGATCAAGTGGATCAGCGAACAGATCATCGTTGAGACGCGCGGGCCGTCGCTCCTGGCATGGGACGCCGCACGGACCGTAGCGAGCGCCGCCGAGACGTATCGGCTGGCCAAGGGTCGCTTCCCGGAGACATTCTCTGATCTCGTGCCGCAATACCTCGATGGCCCCGTGTTGGATCCCTGGGGCTTTGAGATCGTCTACCGGCAGACGGAAGCCGGTTACAAGGTGGTGTGTTATGGGGAAGACGGGCTGCCGGGAGGGGTTGATCTCGCGACGGACCTCGTTATCGACACAAACCAGGTCGTAGGAGGCCTGCCGGAGCTCTGATCCAGAATGATATGGCGTACGCCACTCGGCGCCTTCCTGTTCCTGCTGCTGTTGAGCGCTCTCGGGTCCTGTGACACCGTCACGTCAACGGACCAGGCCGGGCACAAAGGGATGGAGACTGTTGTTGCATCGACGCCCTCGGGCGCGTCGCTGGTTCTCGAGGTGGCCCGGTCCGACGCGGAGCGAGCACGGGGATTGATGGGGCGCCTGGAGGTTCCGGCGGGAACCGGGATGTTTTTTCTCTTCGACGAGGTGGGGCGACACCCGATCTGGATGTTCAACTGTCTGACAGAACTCGATCTTATCTGGCTGGACGAGGAGCGTCGCATCGTGAACCTGGTGGAACGTGCCCCGGTCTGCCGCGCGCAGCCCTGCCCCAACTACGGGTCCGAGTTCCCGTCAGCCTATGTCATCGAGGTCGGCCCGGGGCAGGCGAGAGAGCTGGGCCTGGTCCCGGGTGGGCGGGTCTTGCTCAGTCCCCTTTCCGGAGAGCAGCCGTGAGCCGCGTCCTCTTGAGTGTTGTTCTGGCGGGCACCCTGTTCGCGGTTGGGATTCCAGCCGCGGCAGACGAGCCGGTCGCGATCGCGAAGACCTCTCCCCTGGAGTTGGCGAAGGAGATCCCCGCCCGGCTCGAGTCCGGTCTCAATGCTCCGTGGGTGGCCGTCAGGGTCGAGAAAGCAGATCTCAGACGGGCTGCGGCTACGCTCTGGGTGCGCGAGGCGATGGCACCCCTGGAGGATCCGCTTTGCGCGGAGATTCTGCGGCGTCAAGGCTTCGGCCCGGAGCGTGATGTGGCGCGCTGGGCTCAGGCGCTTCCGCTGACCATGCCGGTTGCGCTGGCTCCGCTCGCGAAGGAGGTCCTGGTTCCGGCTCAGCTCCCGGCTCAGAGCCCGCAAGCGATCGAGATGCTTCAAGCGACCGGTGTTCTGCCCTTCGAGGTTGCGCTCTCGGGAGAGTGGGCGAGGGCGGTGGCTGCCCGCCATGCGGGCCCGCCACTTGCAGACCCCGCGCTGCGGGCCGGTCGTGCCGCCAGGCTGGAGGGGGTGGCGCGGCTCGCCGGGATCGCACTGATGTTTCGAGGGAGCGGCGTCGACCCCCAGGGGATGGGGGCGGCCCTCGTCAGCGCGGATCGGAGCCGCTCTGGTTTTCCCCGGGAGGCCCTCCTCGCCATGGCGGCGAATCCCGTCGAGCGAGCCTATCTGCTGACTTTTCTTGAGGATGGCTTCCATTGGATCGCCTATCACTACTTGCGGGGAGGGGTGGCGGGGCTGCTCTCTGCGGTGGAACGGCCTCTCGTTTTCCCGGCGGAACTCCTGCGTCCCGGGCGGCGCATCTCGGTGCCGGAGTCGCTGCCGGAGGGTTGTTCCTTGGGTCCGCGTGCTGCTGCCGCGCTCCTGACCAGCAACCCGGAAGCCGCCTGGACGAGTGAGCTTCTCGCCGATCGATTCTGGCTGGAGGGGGAGGGGAAAGTGCGGGGGCTTCTCGTGTTCGAATCGGATGCGGGCGCCATGGGATGCGCCGCGCGGCTGGAGCGGTCTGGTCATGCGCTTCAAGTCGAGGGAAAGCGCTTGGAACTCACCTTGACCACCCGCGATCCCGTGCGCTAGGCTTACGCGCTGTTAAGGGAGCCCTGCGCTTCCCTCTTACGGCTACAGACGCGATTCTTATTCGGCGCGCAGGATATCGAGCGCGGCCAGAGAGGTCCCTTGGGGATGCTGACGAACAACATCCTTACGCTCATCACGTTTCTGCCCCTGGTTGCCGCGGTGGTGGTTC
>JANTFM010000081.1 GCA_024763475.1 Acidobacteriota bacterium
AATACCCCACGGCGTCTTCTCTCCAACAAGCGAGGTCTCTCATGGTCGAAAAGGTACGGCTTCCCGGGGTTTCCCAAGACGAGCACGCCAGGAGGCGCGCCCAGGTGTTCGAGCAGATCGGGGATGACGTGATGATCCTCGCCGCCGGTACGGCACCCACCTATTCGAACGACACGGAATATCGTTTTCGGCCCAACAGCGATTTCTTCTACCTCACCGGGTTCTACGAGGAAGACGCTGTCGCGGTGTTCAAACCCGGCTCGGAACTCCCTTACACACTGTTCGTCCGCCCCAGGGACCCGGAGGCCGAGGTCTGGACGGGCCGCCGCCTGGGCCCCGAGGGAGCGAAGCGGGAGTTTGGCGCCGACGCGAGCTACGAGATCGAGCAGATCGCCGAGCAGCTCGGCGGCCTGCTCGACGGAGCGCGCACGCTCTACTACGACCCGTGGCAGGACGCCTCCCTCGACGCGAAGATCAAGACGGCCCTGGGCGGGCTGCGCCGCAAGGAACGTTTTGGCCCGATCGCCCCGGAGACCCTCGTGAGGCCCGCCGCTCTCCTGCACGAGATGCGGCTGATCAAGTCGGCGGAGGAGATCGCGATGATGGCGCAGGCCGCAGAGATCTCCGCCAAGGGGCATCTCGCCGGGATGGCCTACTGCCGGCCGGGGGTCATGGAATACCAGATCCAGTCCGTCATCGAGCAGTGCTTTCTCGACGACGGCGCCGCGGGCCCTGGCTACGCATCCATCGTCGGCGCCGGAGAGAACGGCTGCATCCTCCACTACATCGAGAATAACCAACGGGTGAACGATGGGGACCTGCTCCTGGTCGATGCCGGCGCGGAGTACGGGGGATACAACGGGGACATCACCCGCACCTACCCCGTCTCGGGCAAGTTCACGCCAGCCCAACGGGATCTCTACGACGTCGTGCACAGCGTCCTCTTGGCAGGCATCGCCGCCTCGAAACCCGGAGCGACCATCGACGGCATCCATGAGCACTCCCTGCGCATGCTCTCCGAGGGAATGGTCTCCCTCGGGCTTCTCGAGGGCAGCACCGACGAGATCATGGAAAGCGAGAGCTATAAGAAGTTCTACATGCACCGCACCTCCCACTGGCTGGGGATGGACGTCCACGACGTCGGACTCTACCGCCAGGAGGGCGCATCGAGACCGCTCCTGCCGGGCATGCTCTACACCGTCGAGCCGGGCATCTATGTGCAGCCCTGGCACGAAACCGCTCCAGAGGAACTGCGCGGCCAGGCGGTGCGCCTCGAAGACAACATCCTCATCACGGAAGACGGCCACCGAAACCTGACCACGGCCGTCCCGACCGAAGCCGACGATGTCGCCGCGCTGGTGGGGAAGGACGCGGGTTCTTGAACGAAGCGGACGGCTCCCACCAGCCGGCAGAGCGCTCGCCATGGGGAGTCTCCGGGGCCCTCCTGGGACTCGCGGCGGCGTTCTTCCTGCTGGTGGCCTTCGGCCTCGGTCTGAGAGGCCTCCTCAACCTGTTTGCACTCGACGAAGACGGTGTGGGGTCGCGCTACGCGCAACTCATCGCTTTCCAGATCGCGATCCTCATCGTTCCGCTGGCGGCTGTCCTGGTCCATGGTGCCCCGTGGTCCAGTCTCGGGATCCGCCCCTTGTCCCGGCGCGGACTCCTCCTGTCCGTACTGCTCGGCATCGCTCTTTCGGGCGCCACACTGGCCTACGTCAAGGGGCTCGAGCTGTTTTATATGCCGGGATACGACGCGATGCAACTCGAGCAGAACGCACAGCTCGACCTGCTGGCCGGACCCAAGATCCTGCTCTTCATCACCGCGGTCTGCATCGCCCCGCTCTGCGAGGAACTCTTCTTTCGCGCCTATCTCTTCGGCGGATTCCGTGAGCGCCTCGGCTTCGCGACGGCCTCGGGATGCGCGGCGGCGCTTTTCACGCTCGTGCACTTCATGCCCTGGTCGTCCCCGATGCTTTTCCTCGTCGGCCTCGGCGCGGCCGCCGTCTATGAGCGGAACAACAGCATCCTCGCCGCGATCGCCATGCACGCGACCTTTAACTTCTGCGAACTCTGGATGAGTTGGCTGTTCCATAGCTAGACATCATGGATGGACCGGTCAATCCATGCGCCGTGGAGCGAAGAATGTACACCTCGCCGATACGGTAGAATCGTGCGTCCGCACGTCATGTAGCGAACAAATACGGCATTTAACGGAACGATTTCGTCGCCAAGAGTGGCGTGCAACATTCTTCGCTCCAAGGCGCAATCCATGATGTCTCGTGCCCCGTACCCGGTCCAGGTCGAAGGAGGGCAAGACGTCGTCCCCTCGAGCGCTGGCGGAGACTACAAGAGCGGATCGAGTTGGCCGAGGCCGTCCAACGCCTGCAATTCGTCATGGCCCCCGATGTGGCGACCGTCAATGAAAATCTGGGGCACGGTCCGGCGGCCGAACGCTCGCTGAACCATCTCGGGGAATCGATCGGCCTCGTATTCGACGTCCACGACCTCCGGGCTCACGCCCTTCGATCCGAGCAGCGCGAGGGCCCGGTGGCAGAACGGACACCAGGCCTTCACATAGACCAACACCTCGGCCATCACGTGGGCTCGCCGCTGCCGAGCGCGTCGAGCTTCTTGCAGTAGGCCTCCGCATCGAACTCGCGCTGCGTCATCATCATGTTGTGCAGATCGAAGACCAGCACCTTGATGATCTCGTGTTTGGCCTTGTGCGGGTCGAGGCCCCGGGCCACGAGGCGCTCGAGGGCGGCACAGGTTCCGGGCGGGTCGTCTGCCTCGAGCTGCTGGTCCAGCAGCTGATGAAAGGTCAGGTGCATGAACGGGTTCTCGTTCTCATCCGCTTCCTTCGTACCCTCCCAGAACTCACGGTACTCGTCGTGTTCCTCGAGCAGCTTGACCAGATGCTTCTCAGCCGCTCCGAGAGACGCGGCATCGCCGCGGCGGCGCCAGAGGGCACACACGGCTTCACGGCCGGCCTGAGCCACCGAGCGGAAGACTTCCTGATGATCATCCTGGGACATGGTCAATGACTCCTTTCGAGGGGCTCCACCTCCACCAGATGCGGAGGCGGCAACGGCGGAGCATGACCGTACTCCGTACCCGCAACCGCGTCGACCATCATCCAGCCGAACGAGCGCTTCGGGTCCATCTGTTTCCATGCAAGACGCAAAGACGAGGGCGAGAGTGCATCGAGGAGAACGATCCCGCCCTCTCCCGGCGTCCCGTGCTCCATCGCGATCGCCAAGGCGGAAGAGCTCTCCCGCCGAACACGCCCGCCGAAGGCCAGGTAATCATCCGCGAGGAGCAGGCCATGGGGCAGGAGCAGGCCGGTCCGCCGGAGGAACGCCTTCGAGGGCCTGCCGAGAATCCAGGCTCGCTCGACCGAGTTGAGCCGTTCGGCGCTGACCTCGGCTTCGTGAACGACACGCGCCGAATGTCCCGCGATCAGGCCCGCCAAGCTCCGTGCGACTCGCTCGAAGCGCCGCCCCCTGGTGGCGCCGACGATCACGAGCTGAGTCGGCCGGTCCAGCATGCGGGCAAGGTTCGCCGGGACCTCGCGGGGGTCGAGACTCCGGGGGGTCCGAAACTCGGGATCCAACACCGGCTCATCATTCCCGGCGCCGAGACTGGGAAGGCTGGTTTTCGCACGGCGGCCTTGTAGCTCGACCGACGATTCCGCTTGTTCACCGTTACGAACCCTCAGCGGAAGGATCCACTCCCGCTCCGCTTCGATCGTCAGCTGCAGACGGGTCGGGGATACGCGCCGCGCTCGGCTGAGAGAAAGGCGGGGAAGGTCCTGCATGTCAACCCACTGGGAGAAACGCTTACCGAGCCTCGGCCGGCCGATCGACCGTGCCAGGGCAGAATCCAGGTCACGCCAGGAGAAACTCTGATGGACACGGGCCGCGAAGAGTTCGCGGAAGGCCTGGGTCACCTTGGCGTCGCCGAACTCGTCCTCGAGAACCTGGAAGACCAGGGCGGCCCGCTCCACCGCGTCGGCCTGGCGAGTGCTTCCCTCGCGTCCGGCTTCCACGAAATCGTAGAGGACGCGCCGCCTCGTATCGAGTTGCGACTCGCGGGAGTAACGACTGGAGAAACGGGGATCCGCGAAGAAGAGGGCGATCCCTTCGAGCCAGACCTTGTCCCGTCCAGCCCCGTGGAGCGCCTGCACCCACCACTGAGAGGCCAGGGCCTTGCCGAGCTCCTGAGGATGCTCGAGCAAGCGGTCGAACCCGGCCGGGCTCACCCCGATCAGGCCCGGTGCGAGGAGCTCCTCCGCTCCCGGCGCCTCGACGAGGGTCAGCCGTTCCCAGGGGTAGGGGCCGATGCGGGACGTGAAGGTGTCGACTTGCCGCGCCATCTCTCCGAGCAACAAGCCCAGGGCGTGCGCCTCGCGGCCCGGCTGATACACGATCTCGATAGGCCGCTTGCTCCGCGGGTGGCGCCTTGTGTCCCAAGGCCCGGCCGCCAGTTGGAGGCCGGCCACGGGAGCGCCCTCCGCCTGGTGCGCGAGGGCCCAGCCCTTGGGGAGCTTCGCCTCCAACCGGTAGCGGCACAGCGACTCGTCACCCCGCGGATACCAGCCCGCATCCGGAGCGAGAAGCACACCCGTGCCGGGGACCTGCCCCGACCACACGACCTTGAGGCGCGCGGGCTCCCCCGGCTTGCCCGGCAACCTGACGGTCAGGACCCTGCCCTCCTCGAAGTGGAAGCCCGGACCGAGCGTGAGCGTGGCCCTTCCCGCGGGGTCTCGCAGCAAGAGCTTCGCCTGGGCCCGAAAGGCACCGGCATCGTCGATGGAGATCTTGATCTCTTCTTCGAGGATCTCGGTCGCCAGGACCACGGGAAGAATCAGGGAGAAGGCCAGGAGCAGGGCCCCGGCCATGTGACGGGTTCGTATGGTCATGCGCCAATTTTAGCCCGGAGTCAGAGGGTGAGCAGGCCAAGATACCAGCGGGCCAGGTCCGGGCCGTAGAAAGCGGCGAAAAGAGCGGCCGGAGCGAGGAAGCACCCGAAGGGCAGTTCGCGGGTCATGCCCCAGCGTCCCGTGAGCAGGTAGGGCAGGCTGAGAAAGGTACCGACGACGGAGGCGAGGAAGATCGTGATCACAACCCCGCCCAGGCCCAGGAAGGCGCCGACACCGAGCATCATCTTCAGGTCGCCTCCCCCCATCGCCTCCCGCGCAAAGAGCATTTGCCAGGTCACGGCAAGCCCGAAGAAGATGCCATAGCCGAGGGCCGCGCCCGCGAGGGCCGAGGCGATGCGCGCCAGCGGAGTCCCGGAGCCGAGGACCCCTGGAGCCAGGTCGAGCGCCGAATTCCAAGCCGCCAGCAGGATGCCGGCTCCCGCCAGGGGCCAGGTGATCTTGTCGGGCAGGAGCTTGTGGTCATAGTCCGTGAAGAACAGGACCACCAAGGCGGAGACGAAGGGCAGCAAGAGGAAGGTGCTCGGCGAGAATCCGTAGCGCATCAACAAGAGGAGCCACAAGAGGGCGTTGAGCAACTCGACCGCGGGGTAGCGAAAGGAGATTGCAACTCCACAGGACGCGCAGCGCCCCCACAGCAGGAACCAGGAGAGGATCGGCAGATTGTTCCACCAGCGAATCGCCGCACCACAACGAGGGCAGTGGGACCCCGGGAAGACAATGCTCTCCCCGAGTGGCACACGGTAGATCACCACGTTGAGAAAAGAACCGATCGAAGCACCCATGACGAATAGCAGAACGCCGGTCTCGGCCAGGTAAAGCTCTGCCATGCTCATGGAGTCCCTCCGAGCGCATCTCCGGAAGGCTCGACCACCCGGCAGGAGTCCCGGTCGAGGGCATAAGGCTCCCCGCTTTCGTTCTCGGGCAGCCGGGCGATCATCCCCTCCGATCTCAGCGCCTCGAGAGAGGAGGGGCAGGAACCCTGCGCGAGGCGGAACGCATCCACCGCGTCCTGGGTCTTCTGGACCACGAGTTGCGTCCGGGTATGGCGAAGCCAGCGCCGGACGACCTCGGCCGTGCGCTCATCGACCGGCTCGTCGAGAATGCGCTCGTACTCCTGGATCGCCTCTTCGTATGAGCCTGCCCGCTCGAGCATCCGCGCCGCGAGCCGGATCAACTGCGGCGGCGCGTCGGAAATGCGAGCGGCCCGCGCCCAGTAATCCCGCGCGCGCAGGTAGCGGCCGGCGTTGTAGCACTCCCAACCGGCCCAGTAAGCAACTTCCCAGTTCTCAGGCATCGCCACGAGCGCCTTCTCGTAGAGCTCGAGAGCCATGTCCGGATCACGAGCCTCCCAGGACATGATCATCGCACCGACCAGGTAGGCCTCGGTGAAGAGCGGGTCGAGTTCCGTGATCGCATTGAGATAGACCTGGCGCAGGTAGTCGAAGCGGGAGTCATCGCTGTAGTTCGAGTAGTACTGGATCGACCAGATATAGAGCAGGTCGGCCAGGGTCTCTTCGTGGCCGAAGGCAAGAGCGCGGAGGAAGGGCCCCTTGGGAAGGTAGAGGAGTGCCGCCTCAGGATCGTCTCCCTTTGCCGCCTCCAACCGCAGGCGTGCCGTAGCACAGATGCCGAAGAGAAGCAGCAGCAAGGCTGCTAGCGCGAGTCCGCGACGCATCAGACGAGATCTCTTCGACGGAAGGCGAGGGCGGCAAGCGCGAGGAGCAGGCCCGCGTAACCCAGCTCGTAGGCCGTCGCGAAGACGACCTGCTGGGCCTGGATCGCCACACCGTGAACGGCCTGGGAGCGCAGGTCCCCGTATTCGAGATCCGGCACGAGCAGATAGAGATAGTGCACGGCACTTGCGAAACCTCCCGCGGGGAGCCGGGCCTCGAGCAGGGTCAAAGACCAGGCAAGATGCCCCACGACGTAGGTCGCTGCCGTGAAGAGTGCCGAGAAGATCGGCGTCGAAAAGGACGAGAAGAACACTGCGGCGGCCGTGAGGAACAACAACTCGACCCAGAGCATGAAGACCGCCACCAGGAGCACGGGGTCGGCGGCATCCCGCAGGAAGAGCATTCCGTAGAGCAACAGCGTCATCAGCAGTGTATTGAGCGTGATCGCCGCCGAGAGACCAAGGTACTTGCCGAACAGGTACTCCCAGCGGGCCACGGGTCCCGAGAGCGTGACCTGGACGGTCCTCTTCTCCATGTCCTTGAAGAGGATTCCAACACCGACGAAGAGGGTGACCATCAGGCCGAATACGTTGATCGCGGACAGGCCGACATCCTTGATGATCTTCACGTCCTCGCCGACCGTCATCAGGGACAGGCTCCTCGAGAAGAGGATCATCACGGCCGCGAAGACCAGCAGCAGGTAGAGGATGCGATGGCGGATCACCTCGGAGAGGGTCTCGCTCGCAATCGCCAGGATCCTGTTCAAGAGTCCTCCTCCGCGTCGGACAAGGTGCGCAGGAAGAGCTCCTCAAGGGTCTCTCGCTGGGGCCTGAGAGCCTGCAGCTTCGCGCCTGCGCCCTCGATGGCCGAAAGAATGCCGTCCGGGCGGGCCTCCGCGGAAAAACGCCACAGGCGCTCCTCGCCGCGCTCCGCCACGAGCCGTGCCGCCCCGAGACTCCCTCCACCCATGACGGCGACCTCCCAGCCGAGAATCGCACGCTCTTCCTCGAGGCCCCCAAGGTCCCGCATGGCCAGGAGCCGGCCGGCCCGGAGGATCGCCACCCGGTCACACAGCATCTCGGCATCGGAAAGAACGTGCGAGGCAAAGAGCACGGTCGTTCCCTGCTCTCGCAGCTTCAGGATCATGTCGCGAAACTGCCGCCGGCCCACCGGGTCGAGCCCACTCATCGGCTCATCGAGGATGATGAAGCGTGGGCTCCCCACCAACGCACGGGCCATCCCTGCCCGCTGGACCATGCCCTTGGAGTACTTGCGCAGCGGCCGATCTGCTGCGGCGGAGAGCCCGACCTGCTCGAGGAGCAACTCCGCACGGTGGCGGCGATCCGCCGCCGAGAGGCCATGCAGCCGCCCGGCAAAGTGAATCAACTCCCGACCGCTGAGATCATCGGGGAAATAGGGATTCTCGGGCAGGTAGCCGACCTGGGCCCTGGCAGAGGGGCGCTCCGCCGGACACCCCATCAGCCGCACGGAACCCTGGTCCGGAAAGATCAACCCGAGTGCGAGCTTGATCGTCGTCGTCTTCCCGGCCCCATTGGGCCCGAGAAGGCCTAGAATCTCGCCTTCCCGGATCTCGAGATCCAATCCGTCGAGGGACGTGACGGGACGCTGCCAGAAGTGAGTCTGGAAGGTCTTCCTCACGCCCTCGAACTCGAGGGGCGCACCGGTCTCAACTGCCGCTGGTCTAGGCATAGGTGTTGACTGTTAATGTCCGTACTTGTTCGTGTCAAGAGCCTCGCGGATTTGTTGCTGGAAGGGGACGCGGATCGTTAGGGTTCACGCAAGCGCAAGGTCCCGGTTCTCGCGCCCAGATTCGGGTCCGATTCGCTTCGGGCGATTGAGCGAAACCGGCGGCGTAGCGTCGCCAGAGCCTCCGCTGCCGCCTTGGCCCGCACCGGCCGCCTGCGTAGCTATCATGAGGAACTGCCAATGGCATGGCAGAGCCTCCACCTGCTGGAGGTGTGCACGCTTCGTGGCGCGCGGAACTCCACCGGGTCAGTGCTCCGCAGGTACATCCTGGGGCACGAGCCAGCGCGCCAGGATCTCGCGCATCTGCTCCTGGTTGACGGGTTTGGCGAGGTAGTCGTCCATGCCCGCAAGGAGACACTTCTCGCGATCTCCCTCCATCGCGTTCGCGGTCAGGGCCACGATTGGCGTGTGCTCCCCGACCTGCAGCTCGCGAATGCGGGCCGTTGCTTCGAATCCGTCCATGCCCGGCATCTGGCAGTCCATGAAGATGATGTCGTAGGACGAGTTGCTGACCCTCTCGACCGCGCCACTTCCATCCATCGCACACTCGACCTCGCAGCCAAGCCTGAGCAGCATCCTTTCGGCGACCTTGAGGTTGACCTTGTTGTCGTCGACAACCAGGGTCCGCGCCTGCTCCCAGGGCTTGGGACCACTCGCGGTGGACGCAGCAGGCTGATCCTGTGGTCCCGTGTCCTCCTCGGCCGAGAGCAGGGCGTCGAGGAGACGACGGGGATGAAGAGGCTTGTGCAGGCTCGAGAGAGTCGCTTTGGGCCCCAGAACAGCGTGCCCATCCACCTCCAGCGGCAGCATCACGAGAATGCGGGAGCGGCGCAGGTTCTCCTGCCGCCTCAAGATCGCGACGTCCTCGGAGATCCGGCTTTGCTCTCCGCCGGTGTCGAGAAGCACCCAGTCACAGTCCTGATGGCAGTCTTCGGCAGCTTGCGCGGAGGGCAGATCAACGACCTGCGCACCGTATTGTTCGAGCTGCTCGCGAAGAAGTGTACGAATGGCATCATTCGGGTCCACGACCAGGATGCGCCGTCCGCTGAGGGGAAGATCGATGAGAGTCTGCATCTCCCCGCGCACGATCGCGAAGAACCAGAACTGGCTACCGGAATCCGGGTTGCTGACGACCCCGATCTCGCCACCCATCTTTTCGACGAGGCGCTTGCAGATCGCCAGGCCAAGACCCGTGCCCCCGTAGCGGCGCGCAAACGAACTGTCCTCCTGCCGGAAGGGCTCGAAGATTCCCTGTTGCGACTCGGCGCTGACCCCGATCCCGGAGTCTTGGACCTCGAAGCGCAGGCCGATCGTATCCGGCTCCACGGTCGCGAAGATCTCGACCCTGAGGGTGACCTGTCCTGTCTCGGTGAACTTGATGGCATTGCCGAGCAGATTGGTCAGGATCTGGCGCAGACGATGAGGATCTCCCGTCAGCGTGTGCGGCACCTGCGGACCGAAGTAGCTGCCGAGGGACAGGCCCTTGGCGGAAGCCCTGGGAGCCAGCATCGCCAGCACACCGGTCACGAGTTCCACGCAGTCGAAGGGGATCTCCTCGATCTCGATCCGGCCCGCCTCGATCTTTGATAGATCGAGCACGTCGTTGATGATAGAGAGCAGTGCCGCGCCCGAGGCGTAGATGACCCGCGCGAATTCCCCCTGGTCCTTGTTGAGTTCCGTGCTCTTCAGCAGCTCAGCCATGCCGAGGATGCCGTTCAGTGGGGTACGGATTTCGTGGCTCATCGTGGCCAGGAAGGCTGACTTGGCGTCGGCCGCCTGGTTGGCGGCCACCAGGGCACGCTGGAGCGCCTGATTCGCACTCTCGAGTTCGCCCGAGCTTTGCTCGAGCGCCCGGGTCCTTTCCCGGACGCTGGCCTCGAGATCCCGGTTTGATGTCTCGATGCGGCGGACCTGCCACTTGAGGGCTCCGTAGAGCAGGAGGCCCACACACAACACCACGAGGGCATAGAACCACCAGGTCCGCCAGAAGGGCGCACGGATATCGAAGGAGAGCCGTGCGGGCACGGGAGAGGTGGCGCCATCGCCGTTCGACGCTCTGACGAGGAAGGTGTAGTGGCCATGTGGCAGGTTGGAGTAGTTGGCCTCTCCCAGGAGGCTCGGGGCCAGCCAGTCGTCGTCCCATCCCTCGAGCATGTACTGGTAGCTCACGCGGTCCGGAGCCGTCGTCGAAATCCCGATGAAGTTGAAGGTGAGGCGGTTCTCAGAATGGCTGAACGAGAGCTCAGGACCGATCTCCCGCGACTCAAAGTGCACCTGCAGACCGGTGATATGGACCATCGGCGGCACGGTGTTCTTGAGGTCTTTCGCAGCATCGTATCGGAAGGCCCCCGCGATGCTCCCGAACCAGACACTCCCATCGCTGTCCTTGAAGGTCGCGTGAACGTTGGTCTCGACACCGCTAAACCCTTCGAGGGGGCCGAAGTGGGTGAAGACCTGCCGGTCCGCGTCATATTTGTAGAGGCCCGCGTTCGTCCCGACGAGGACGCGATCGTCCGGGGTCGTGGCGACGAGGTAGACCAGTTCCCGGCTGAGGCGGCTGTCGCCGACCACGTTCCTGAACCGCTGTTTCGAGTAGGAGAAGACACCGCCATCGTCGGTCACGATCCAAAGTCGTCCCCTGGAGTCTTCGTCGATATTGTTCAGGGAAACATGGCGCGTCCCATCCGCGAGCTGATGGAAGAGGAAATGCCCCTGCGGATCGGACCCGCTAGGGCGGACATACTCGCCCAGGCCCAGCTCCTCCGTCGCCAGCCAGATGCCTCCTTTCGAGTCGCGGAAGACATCGTAGACGCTGGTATCGGGCTCTCCCGCAGGCTTGAGATGCCAGGAGTCGAAGCGTCCCTTGTTTTTCTCTGAGAATATGCCTTCGGGGGGATTCCAGCGGGCGACACCTGTGTCCATCATGCTGACCCAGATCGACCCATCGTCTCCTGGAGCCAGGGCCAGCAGGCGCCCTCCGGGCAGGCCGTCGGCCTCGGTCAGCAAGATCAGGGATTCGTCCCAGGGATCGAAACGGCCCAATCCCCCGGAGTCGAACGCGAGCCACAGGTAACCCGCGTCATCCTCGAGGATATCCCGCACACTATCGCTGGGCAGGCCGTCGGCGACGGTGTACTCATGCCGCTCCTGGCCTGAGTCGCCACCCAGCACGATCAACCCGCCCTGAGTCCCGAACCACATGCGCCCACTCTTGTCCCGGATCATGCACCAGATCGAACTCTTGAGCGGATTTTTCGACTGCATGTAGGGGGTGAAGGGGCTGCCGTGGTAGACGGAGACTCCCTGCCCGTCGGTGCCGAACCAGAGATTACTCTCCCGGTCTTTCATCACCGCTGTGACCGTATTCAGGCCGAGGCCTTCCTCCTGGGAATAGACCAGGACCTTCCTGATCCGGCCACGATCGATGTCGGGCTGCGTACTGATGACGCCCTTGTCCATCGTTCCCAGCCAGAGCTCCTGGACCCCACCCCGAGAGACGGACGTGAGCGTCGAGATGATCGACTGCGGGAGACCCTGCTCCACCCCGAGCGGTCCCGTCCAGCTCTCACACGCGCTGTCGTCCGCCTTGCAGCCGTAGAGCTGCCCCTCTGAGGTCGCAATCCAAAAGGCCCCGGCGCTGTCTCCGCTGGTCGCCACGACGGCGACATGCCCGAGTGGCTGTCTCGTAAACACCACGCCGTCGCCTGCAGATGGGCCGGTCCCATCGAGGACGCGAGAATAGAGGCCGTCTGAGGTACCGACCCAGAGCCGTCCACGGTTCACAGAGAGCGTCCGCAGGGCCTTGGCGTCCAGGATCTCTTCCGAGACAGGAACAAGGCCGCGCCGGGGATCGAGGCGCATCAGTCCCGCGCCGTCAGTCGCGACCCAGAGGACGCCCCGCCGATCTTCGATGATCGCTTGCACCTCGGCAGGTGGCTGGTCTTTGGGGGCGGGGAAGACCTCCCAGTTCCCGTCATCGTAGAGACTCAACCCTCCGGAGACGTGCCCAAGCCACACGCGGCCCCGACTGTCGAGGTAGGCCGCCGAGATGCGATTCGCCAGCAAGCCGTCGAGAGCGGTGTAGGTCCTGAAACCCTTCCCGTCGAAGCGGGAAAGCCCGTACTCCGTGCCAATCCAAACGTACCCCTCGTGATCCTGGACGATGGCGCGAACCTGGGATTGGCTGAGTCCGTCCTCGACGTTGTATTTGCGGAACACCGTATGCTCGGCCTGGGAGAACCCGCCAATCCCCACCAGCAGGAGGACAGCGCTCCACCACCAGCCAGCCCGTTGGGTCTCACACCGCACAGAGGACTCCTCGCCACGAGCGCGGCGCAACTCACGCCGCATGGTTTCCTATCGGACCCGATGGGTGCGGTCTTGAGCGGAAATCCTCTCAGGCAGGGACCGTTCTCGAGCTGATCACGCCCGCCTCCAGCGCCAGGGTCCGATACAGCGCTTCCTGATCCCGGACCATCTGGTCGATGTCCCACGGCGCGACCCTCTGAGCACCAGCGAGGCCCATGTTCCGGGCCTTCTCAGGATCGGACAATAACTCGCAGACCCTGTCCGACAACGCCTCCACATCCCCCGGCGCACAGAGATAGCCGCTCACACCGGACTCCACGGCCTCGGGACTCCCGTCCACTGCGGTCACGACGACGGGCTTCGACGAGGCCATGGCCTCTGGTATGACCCGGGGCAGGCCCTCGTGCCGGGAGGTCAACACGAGGACATCCAGATCCGCCAGAACTCGCGCCGGATC
>JANTFM010000082.1 GCA_024763475.1 Acidobacteriota bacterium
CTCGAGAGGATCGTCACCTTTTCCGAGCCCCGCTCGCCGATCGACGGTGTTCTTGCCCTTCCCGAGCTCGTGCGCCGTGGGGCGCGGATCAGCGATGCGCGTCTCGAGGAGCAGCGCAACAGCGTCTCTCTCGATGACCTCGCGTCGATCATGGTCACGTCGGGCACGACCGGAAAAGCGAAGGGCATCCGCTTCACCCAGCGCAGCCTAGTCTCGAAGAGGTTTGCTCGGGGCCTCGCGTTGCCCGAGATCGGCGATCGTGACGTCTTCCTCGCCTACCTGCCCCTCTTCCACACCTTCGGCCGCTACCTGGAATTGCTTGGGTGCATGTTCTGGGGTGCGACCTATGTCTTCATGGAGGACCACTCCCGGGAAGGACTGCTCAGGAGTTTCGAACTCTTCGAGCCCTCGGTCTTCATCAGCATCCCGTTGAAGTGGATCCAGCTCCACGAAGAAATATGCCGCCGCATCGACGTCGAATCGGCGAGCGATGCGCAGGTTCTTGAGGCCGCGAGGTCCGTGATCGGCCCAAAGCTGGCGTTCGGGCTTTCCGCCGCGGGTTACCTGCCAGCGGACATCTTTCGCTTCTTCCAGCGTCAGGGTGCGGAGCTCATGAGTGGCTTCGGTATGACCGAGGCCACGGGCGGCATCACCATGACTCCTCCCGGGAAGTACCGCGATGACACACTCGGTGTCGCGCTTCCCGGAATCGAACTCAAGCTGGAAGCGGACGGGGAGCTGCTGATGCGCGGCCCCTATGTCACGGTCGGCTACGTGACGGAGGACGGGGATAGCGGTCTCGACGATGAAGGCTGGCTGCGGACCGGTGACTTGATGCGGCAGGACCCCGCCGGTTTCTACGTCATCGTCGATCGCAAGAAGGAGATCTACAAGAACATCAAGGGGGAGACAATCGCACCCCAGCGGATCGAGAATCTCTTCCGCGACTTTGAGGCCGTTTCCCGCGTGTTTCTCGTCGGGGATCATCGCGAGTACAACACCTTGCTCATCGTTGCGAATCCGGATGAGGAGGCGAACGGGCTCGCCGGGATGAGCGAAGACGAGCGTCAGGCGCATTTCCGCTCACTGGTGGTGTCCGTCAATTCCTTCCTGGCGCCCTTCGAGCGCATCGTTGATTTCAAGCTGCTCGAGCGTGACTTCGATGCAGAGCAGGGCGAACTGACTCCGAAGGGGACCTTCCGCCGAAAGAAGATCGCGGAGACCTTCGGCCCGACCATCGAGACCCTGTACCGGCGCACGAAGCTGCACTTCGATCGAGCGGAGATTGAGATCATCGTCCCCAACTGGGTGTACCAGATTCTCGGCCTCACCGCGGCGGACATCGTGGTCGAGGGAGGTCGTCTCAATCGTTCCGCAAGCGGTGATTCACTGGCTGTCGACCTCGTGGGCCGTGATGGCGATCGGAGACTCATCAGGATCGGCTCGTGTTGTTATCGCGTCCGGGGTCGGCATCTGGACTTGGGCGCCATGATCTCGGCCCCGGCGCTCTGGATCGGTAACGAGGAGCTGGTTGCGTTCAGCGAACTCGATCGTCACGCGAGTATTCGCCAGAGACGCGCTCCCGCAGGTCTCGAAAAGGCGGGCCGCGCGGAGCCCTATTTCCTGCGAGAGGGCGAGGAGCGCCAACTCGGCGAGGTCCTGACGCGCAGTGAGTTCAGCTTGGCGGAGCTGCATTTGGCGGCCAAGATCCTTGGGGCGAGGGACGAGAGGAAGGCGCTCGAGGCGGTCCGGGTTCTCGAGAAGCTCGTCAAGAGCAAGGGGCAGACAAGGCTTCGTTCGCTCGCTCGAGCTGTGTTGCGTACGGCGAGCAATGCGCCTTCTCTGGCGGTCAGGAGGCGCTGCATGGTGGCGCTTCTCCCGGTGGAGGAGGCTCCTCTCGCGGCTCGCTCGGTGCGGGCGTTCCTCGGGAGCGCGGAGAACCTTCTCGACGACAGCACGGTTTCGCGTTTGTGCCAGTGTCATCTCTCTGCCGATGTGATCAGCGCGCTCGTGGGCTTCCTGGAGCAGATCATCGAGGACAGCGGTGAGCAGACCGCGTCCTTCGTGCGTCGAGAGCGCATCGCGGCCTGCATGAAGTTGCTCGCGGACTACGGCGCGGCCCATCCCGCGATCTACAAGAGGCTGCGCTGGTCGCTCGCCCGAATCCAGGCCTTCTCGAGTCGGGTGGAGGATCGAGACGCGGCGCGTGTGGCGCGCAACGACATGCGAGAAGGGTTCCGGCGATGGCTGGGACCTCCGCCGCGCATCGCGGTCGACCCGGAGACGGGGGAGGAGTATTGCTGGGACGAGGTCATCACCTTCGAAGAGGGGATGCTGGAGGAGGATGTGCAGCGCCTGCTGGGCCTGATTCGCGGGACGAGCTTCGTCCTCGAGGCCGTCTTTCTCTTCTCGGGCCGGACGGTCCAGCTCTCGGACATTCCCCTCGGCGGTATCTGGATCAGCCTGATAAGCGAGAAGAACGGCAAGGCGGTCTTCCGGCTCACTGTCCACACTCGTTTGCAAGGATCCTACGACATCGCGGTCAACCTCAATCGGGATCTCAGTTCGGAGGTTGTCTCCGAGGAGATCCTCTGGCTCATCGCCGGCGGCGAAGAGCGGGATGGACTGCGCCTCGTCGAGGACTTCGGCGGTTACTGGCGGCAGTACGACCTTTGGAGCGAGGAGTTCGTTTCGGGAGAGACGATCGCGCGCTTCATGCGCCGCCTCGGGCGGCAGCGATCCGAGGACGCGCAGGTCAGGCACCGGGACATCTGGCCGAACGTGGTGTGGAATGCCGCAGAAGCCTACCTGGACTTCTGGGAGCGCACGGGGCGTCGGTTCAGCATTGCGGACTCGGCCAGCAACAATGTCATCGTGCCCACCCACGATTTCCAGGTGGGCCCCCGTATCGTCTCGGTGACGAACCGCAGCCGTTGCACGGATGTTGGCGACTATCTGGTGCAGATCTGGCGAGACTTCGTCTTCAGCATGGTGACCAGCTTCCCCTGGCTCGTTGGGGTTGCCAAGCCGGACCTGATCTTTTCCGCTCTGCTCGAGGTGGTTGGCGTCGAGGAGGGCCTGAGCCTACTCGACGAGACGGAAAGACTGACTCCCGATCTCGAGCAGGCGCTTCCGTCCTTCACGAGAGACGTGAGGCGGCTCGGTTTCGTACCGAAGCGTTTGCACTTCGCGATCGAGCGCTACCACCGTTGGTCGGTGCTGGTTCAGGACGCGACGCCCCAGGCCAGGGCGCGCATGGTCCGGGATCTCGCCGAGACCTACAACATCGCGAGTCTGCTCGTGGTCTATCCGGCGGCGCGCGTCCGCTTCTTCCGCGAGACCGTCCTTGAGCACGCGCCGGAGGGACTGCGGGACGGGCTCGACGAGATCATGAACACACTTCGATCCCGCCAGGTCGAGAACGATGAACTGATAGAGATGATCTCGGCTCTGCGGCACTTCGTGCTGGAGGACTCGGCCGAGGAGTATTTCCTCACCCGCTTGACCTACCCTCATCTGCGCCCGGGAGACCGTGCGGAACTCTTCTACACCGAGGTGGGTGGTACACGCCAAGCGGACGTGCTCGTCGTGCTCCTCGACCATGAAGGCAACCCCTTCCGCGTTCGGGCCCCGGTCAACCCCAAGGAGGTGGGCCGTCTCCATCGGCTGTTCCTGAGCTCCAAGCTCGACGTGACCTTCCGCCCGGAGCATCTCTATCTCGTGGCCGTGAATCTTCGCGGCGATCTCATCGGCGGCATCTTCTACGAGCTGGACGCGGAGGAGAAGCGTGCCCATCTCGAGAAGATCGTCGTTGTGGACCGGGTGCGGAAGCTCGGTATTTCCGACGGGCTGATGAATGAGCTTTTCTCCCGGTTGCGTGCCAGCGGGATTCACGCTGTGACGACGGGCTTCTTCCGGCCAAGCTATTTCTATCGTTTCGGGTTCACGATCGAGAAGGGCTACGCCGGGCTGGTCAAGGACCTCCTCGCCGTGGAGGCGGGCGAGAACGGCACCGGACGCGGCGATGTCGACTGAGCCTCGGAAGTCGGCAATCGCGGCATGGTCGAGTGAAGGGACAGCAGGCGGAGCAAGGGCTTCACAGGCGGCTTGCGATCGCGCTAAAATGCTGGTCGGGCGTTCAAAGGGTATGGCAAGGGGGCTGGGTGTGTTCTTCCTTGAAACACGCGTTGCGGGGACCGTCAACCGGTGGCCGATTCGTCTGGATGGCTTTGGCGTTGGCCGGGGACGCAGCAACGATCTGATCGTGGATCACGAGAGCGTCTCTCGCGAGCGCCTCGAAGTCGATCTCGGGGGCGGTACCGTTCCCGTGAGGGCCCTCTCGAGGACCACTGGGCTGCAGGCTGGAGACCGGCGAGTCGAGGCTGCCGAGCTGGGTTCAGACGACTGGTCTGTCGCGGGTGGCGTGATGAGGAACCTTCGCCGGGGTACCGCACGGACGACAGCGGATCGTGCGCCTTCTCAGCTGCCCTCGCCGCTCGCCGCAGGCTGGGGCGTGACGCGCAGCCAGCTCTATGACACGCTCGACGAACTCGGCCTGAGCTCGTGCCTTCGTGAGTGATTCTTCCGATAGGCATCTCGCCCGGACCGGGCCGGTTTCGACCGGCCACGGACGACAGATTCTGCGCTTCTCGGCACTGGCGCCTGGCGCGATCTTCGCGGCGCGCTACCGCATAGAAGAGCGGATCGGCGCGGGTGGAGCCGGGGAGGTCTACCGCGTTCACGACCGGGTAGCCGGCGCGGACCTTGCGCTCAAGGTGCTCTTTCCCCGCGGCAGCGATGGAGCCGACCCCCTGACACGCCTTCGCCGCGAGCTGCGCATCATCCGTGACTTGCAGCACCCCGGCATCCTGAGGACTCACGATGTGGGAGAGCACGAGGGTCTGCTGTACCTGGTGATGGATCTCCTGCGTGGTGAGTCTCTGCGAGCGCGTATCGAGCGCGAGGGGAAGATCTCGGTCAAGGAGACCCTGCGCATCGCCGAAGGACTCTTCGGTGCTCTCGCGCGGGCCCACGCCCAAGGCGTGATCCACCGGGACGTCAAGCCGGGCAACATCTTCCTGGCCCTTCCGGATCGCACCGCGCAGGATGGGGCGGTGGGTGCCGCGGAGCGGGTGGTCTTGCTCGACTTCGGGCTCGCGCGCGAGACCGGCGACCTGTCGTTGACGGCGACGGGGCAATTCATGGGGACTCCCGAGTACGTGTCGCCCGAGCAGGCCCGCGGCGAGCATCGGGTGACGACGGCGACGGATGTCTACAGCGCCGGGATCGTGATCTGGGAGATGCTCGCGGGGAGCACGCCCTTTGCCGCGGATTCCGCACCCCGGGTTCTCGCGGCTCACATCTCGAAGACCCTGCCGCATCTCACCATGAGCCGGGGAGAGCTGCCGGAGTGGCTGCGCGACCTGCTCAGCTGGATGCTCGAGAAGAAGGTCCGGGATCGCCCTGCCGACGGTTCCGTCGTGCTCGAGCGATTGAGCGCGCGTTCCGGCCGCACGTTCCAGGCCCGCATTCGTCATGCGGGTCGCTCCGCCTGGTTGCGCTTCGCTGCCCTCGCGTCCGTCGCAATCGTGGTCTTGCTCTTCGTGTTGTTCTTCCCCTGGAGTGCGGGGGTCGACGGGCAGAATCACTTGGTGGCGCGCAGTCTGGCTCGGGTGAAGCTGCGTGAGTGGGCCTTCGAGGGGAGCCGGGTGGCGGTTGCCGTTCCGAGGGCCGGCAAGGCGATCTGGTCCCGAAGCTACCTGGTCGGCCTCGCGGGCGGGAAGGTCCGCGGGCTCTTCCCTGAGGCGTATCCGGCCGGCCTCGCCGAAGTGGATCTCCTCGGTGGTCGCGCGGAAAGCCGTCTGCCGGGCGGCCCCTCGGTCTGGGAGCATGGCCGCATACATAAGTTCGAGGGCTATGACCAGGCGATGAGTGTGAATTCTCTCCAGCGGCTGACCTGGCCGAGTGCAAGAAAATCCACCATGTGGATCGCCAAGTACGACCACCAGGGTCACTATCCTTGCATCGTCTGCGTGTTCAGGATACCCGGAAAACTTTGCGTACGGCTCTCCCACCCCGGCATGCTGAGAGTCGACTATCTCGCCCTGGATTCCCCTCGCACAAAGGACGCGCCGCTGCTCGTCTTCCACGGGGTCAACAATGAGCTTGGGAGCCGCGAAGTCGTGCTGGGGTTCGTGCCGGGGCCCATCTTGGGAGGGACGATTTCTGTACCGCCGTTCATGGATCGGCGTGTACAGACTCTCCCAGCGTTCTACACGCCGGTCTCCCGTGACAGCGAGGGTGCTTCGCTCAAGGTCATCGACGGCGAGGGTGTCCTGGAGTATTCGAAGCGGAGGTCCTTCCGCTTCGACCTCGAGACGGGAGTCCCCCTGGAGGCGGAGGATCGTGACCAGTTGAGCAAGGGCGACTGGTTGCGACATCAGCGGACGCTGCTGAACGATCTGGTCAACGTGGCCGAGGACTCGACCGGACTGAGTTCCGCGGCGGGTGCGTCCCTGCTCGAGGATTTCGCGAACCGCGAGTCCCTCGCGAAGATGCAAGCCGGTATCGCACTCAGCCGCGCCGCCGAGCTGTGGATGCGTGCGGGTCGCTTCCGCCACGCGCTGGAACTCATCAACCGGGCGATCGAGCAAGAGCCGTTGATCTACGGGCACCGCGTCCTCAAGATCTGCGTGCTCACACGGGAGGCGAACTGGGAGGAGCTCCAGTCGGCGCTTCTGGATCTGCCCCCCGAGGTGCGCTCGATCGGATCGATCGATCGTCACCTCGCCTTCGCCGCGCTGATCCTGGATCATGAGGAGTGGATTGCGCAGCGTCTCTTACGCCTGAACCACCCTGCGCGGGACGCCCTCCTCAACAGCTACGGCGTGCAGGTCGCCATGCTGCTGGCCCTCGATCGCGGTGAGCCGCAGGACGCCCTCGCCGCCCTCGACAGGGGTCGTCCTGTCCTCCTCCGTTTTCCGGAGTTCGCCTTCCTCGAGGCGCTCGCCCTCGCGACCCTCGACCAGCCCCGCCCCCGCGAAGCTCTCGCGCTGCTCGATGCCCACGAGGCCGGTTTCGGCGGGGGCCCCTTCGTGCCGGAGCTGCCGCTGCGAGCCTACCTCGCGACGCTCGGGGCTGGTGCTGCCCCCACTGCGAGAGAACTTGAGGCCGCCCTCGAGACGCAACGCCTTGAGGCGCGCACGAATCTCTCCTCCTGGTACTTCCTGCCGTGGGCCGAGTTTCTCGCCGCCCGCGCCTACGGCGAGACCGGGGACACAAGCCGGGAGGCCGAACTGATCACTCGAGCGAAAGGGCGCCGCCCTGCGGGTCGGTGGCTGGAACGGCTCGACGCAGCGTCTCGATGAGTTTGTCGATCGCGTCAGCGCTCGCCGCGACCGCCGCCGTGGTCTCGATCGTCTTCGCGCTCTGTAGGGCCTCCTCGATCAACGGGAGAGGCCAAGCGCCGTAGCCGGTGTCCGGGTCGGTCGCGTTATAGAGGCTGTGAAACCAGGGACGCGACGGGAGCCCGCTTTCCGAGAGCCAGGCGCGTTCGAGCGTGAGCAGTGCCTGGTTGGCGTTCGCGAGGGTGAGGGGATCGGCGAGAATGGCCGGGATGCTCTCCTTGAATCGTGTGGCTTCCTTCTCCAGGGCATCGATACGTGCATAGAGCGGCGCGAGCGCCTCGCGGAAAGCGTCGGTATCGACCCGCTTCGCCAGCACGTCGAGGTGGCCGCGGAGGGTCGGTGCGTAGTGCGCGGGATCGAGTGGGAGGAGCGGATCATCCGCGAGGTGCAGGAGCAGCATGTTGCCGATGCGTGCGAGCATGCGGGCACCTTCGTAGTCCTTGCCGACGACTTGCTGGTACCAGGCGATCGTCTCGTAGTTGGAATGGTAGCTGACGCCGGGGCTGCCCCCCGCGCCGAACGCGGCGACGGGGATGCCGAGGTAGGACATGAAGGGGAGATGATCCGAGCCCCCTCCGGGGTTGCCGAGTTCGGGAGCGTGGCCTGCGCGCTCTTCCCAGGCCTCCCACGCAGAGAGCTTGGCGTGGCGTCCCGCCTGGGGTACTTCACTCGCGGCGGTCTTCATGACGCTCTTGAGCAACGGCAGGGCGCTGGCCTGGAACCTGGATCCCATCGCGGCCATGTCCATGTTGAGATACGCGACGGCGTGCTTCTCGAGATTGTCGCGGTGCGCCTCGCAGTACTCGGTCGAGCCGAGCATGCCGAACTCCTCGCCGCTCCAGTTGGCGAAAACGATCGTGCGTGCGGGGCGGTGGCCGGTGCGCGCCGCCTCGGCAAAGGAGCGGGCCATCTCGAGTAGCACGATCGTGCCGGCGTTCGGGTCTCCGGAGCCGAAGGTCCAGGCGTCGAAGTGGCAGCCGACGATGACGAGTTGTTCGGGGTGCAGGCGTCCACGCAGGATGCCGAGCACGTTGGCGCTGTGGGTGATCCTGCGCTCCTGATGTACGGAGAGGTGCACCTTGAGTCCATCGCCCCCTTCGAGGCGATACGCGAAGGGCAGGCCGCCCTGCCACGGCCGCGGGACGCCCGAGCCGCGCATGCGGGAGAGGATCTCCTGGGCGGCGCCCCAGCCGAGTGGTTGCACGGGAATCGTGGGTAGCGCCACGCTTCCCGGCGCCAGGCGCGGCGCGTCCTTCGTCGCGGGCG
This sequence comes from Acidobacteriota bacterium, assembly GCA_024763475.1. Lineage (GTDB taxonomy): Bacteria > Acidobacteriota > Polarisedimenticolia > J045 > J045 > JANTFM01. The sequence continues at coordinate 8,673 of JANTFM010000082.1, forward strand.
CGCCGGGGGTCAGTGGGTCACCCGGGTAGTCGAGTGCCAGAAGCGAGCCGCGCTGGATGTAGTACGCGTTGGCCCAGCCGCCTTCGGGATAGGGGATGCCGCGCCGGTAACCCGCGTCGTCGGGGTCGGTGTAGATCAAGAGGCCCCCCGCTCCGGCCTGCTCCGCGAACAGGGCCTTGTGGCCGCGGAAGATGCGGCCGTAGCGCGCGATGACGATCTTCCCCGCGACGGATACACCGCGCTTCTTTAGTTCTTCGAAGTCCTCTCGGCGGGCGTAGTTGGCGTAGACGACGGCGGCGCTGAGATCTCCCGTGCCGCTGTAGGCGTTCCAGCCGGGGCGCGCGCGCGGGTCCCGGCTGCTCGGGTCTTCTTCCAGCCCTTTCTCCTGCAGCGGGAGGCGGATGCGTTTCCCTCCGGCGAGCACTTCGACGACGGCCTCGCCCTGGTGTGCGAGATAGGGGTAGAAATCATGGCGATCGATCTCGAGCCCGAATCCCTTCAGCGCCGTCTCGAGTTTCTCGATCGTTCTCCACTCCCCCGGGGTCCCCGCGGTATGAGGCTCTGAGCAGAGCGACTCGTGTGATGCGCGCAGGATGGCCGGATCGGGAGTGTCCAGCAGGATCTGCCGGAACGCGGGTGGGGCGGCGTTGGGCTCCTCTGCGGCGGTGACGGGCCAAAGAGGCCACACAAGCAACGTGACGAGCAGCAGGGGTAGCACCGATCGACTCATGGGTCCTCCGACTCTTGACTTCCGCAAAGGATGATAGCGGATGATCCATGCTCCTGGGGGATGCGGGGAGGAGCCTTGCGCGCAAGTCATCCCCCCTGGAGCGAAGAATGTTGCAAGCAGTTATTGGTGATGAACGCGTTTCATTGAGTGCCGTATTTGTTTGATACATGACGCGTAACGGCATGAGTTCGCCGAATCGGCGAGGTGCAACATTCTTCGCTCCACGGTGCAAACCATCCTCAGGAGTCCCCACGGTGGGAAGCCGCGCGTCGACACCAGGCGACGCCTGTACCCGTTTTCGAAGCGGTTGCTGTAGGCGGCACGGACCTTGCTCACTTCGTGGTGCTGAGCGAAGGCCTAAGTGCAGTATGAGATAAGGGGCGGCCGAGTCGGCCGCCCCTCTATTGGTCCCGAGGAACGACTGGCTACTCGATGCCCGCGGCATCCTCGAGCATCTTCGTCGTCAGCGACTTCGGGCGCTCGATCGGGTAGCCAAGCGCCCGATCCCAGATGACGTTGGCCAGGACACCGATGGCGCGGCCCACGCCGAAGAGCACGGTGTAAAAGTCGTATTCGGTGATGCCGTAGTACCACTGGATGACGCCGGACTGCGCATCAACGTTCGGCCAGGGGTTCTTCGCCTTGCCATGCTCCTGGAGTACGCCCGGAGCGACCTCATAGATCGCGGAAACGACCTTGAAGAGCGGGTAGTCCGGCATGTTGGCCAGGCAGAATTCACGCTGCGAGGTGTAGCGCGGGTCCGTCTTGCGCAACACGGCGTGGCCGTAGCCGGGGATGACCTGGCCCGAATTCAGCGTGTCCCACAGGGCCTTCTCAATGACTTCCTTGGTTGGCTCGGCACCCTTGAGTTGCTCCATGAACGCCTGGGTCCAGCTGAGCACTTCCTGGTTTGCGAGTCCGTGGAGCGGTCCCGCCAACCCATTGATGCCCGCGGAAAGGGAATAGTAGACATCGGAAAGCGCAGACGCGACGAGGTGGGTCGTGTGGGCGGAGACGTTTCCGGACTCGTGATCCGAGTGCAGGATGAAGTACATGCGGGCGACGTCATCGTAGGGCGCCGGGATTCCCATCATGTGCGCGAAATTCCCGCCGAAGTCGAGTTCCGTCTTCGCGTGGATCGGTGTGTCGGCCTTGAACTTCATGCGGTAGATGTAGGCTGCGATGGCCGGAAGCTTCGCCAGGAGGTTCATCGCGTCTTCGTAGGTCGGATCCCAGTAGTCGAACTTGCTCAGACCGGCGTTGTACTGTTTCACGAAGATCGCCTCTCGCTGCATGGCGAGAATCGCGGTCGAGAACATCGTCATCGGATGGGAGTCCCGCGGCATCGTGCGCAGAATGTCGATGACGTAGCGCGGCACGGTGGCGCGGGCCTTCATGTCTTCGACGACCGCGAGCGTCTGCTCCATCGTCGGCACGTCACCGGTGAGCAGGAAGTACCAGAAGCCCTCGACGTAGGGGTATTCCGATCCGGGAACCTTGGGCAGGGCCTCGAAGGTCTCAGGAATGGTCTTGCCACGGAAACGAATACCCTCGAAGGGATCCAGGTAGGAGATATCGGTGACGAGACATTTCACTCCGCGAGCGCCACCGATAGCTTGGGTGATCGTCACGTCGCCGAGCTTGGTATCCCCGTGCTCTTTGAGCAGACGGACGGTACGAGGACGGTGATCTTGGATCTTCTTGTAGAGCGTTTCCTTGAGCGTAGACATCTTGGTTTCTCCTGCCGATCGGGGGGGGGGGGCGACGGCTGGGTGGTCAAAGGGGCAAGGGCTTCGGGTGGGCTGACAAGATGATAATACGCCTTCGTGTAAGCATGGCAACGCGGTCTAATTTCAAAGGACTACTAGGTGTGTCCGGAGCTAAAGAAATCGGAGGTACAAAGAACTGTACGGCTAACGCTTTATAAGTGAGTTAGTTACAAAATTTCGCCTTAGTTCTGTCAGCCCGCCTTTGCTCGGAAGCACTGCTGCGTCCCGCGGAGTCTCCACGGGGCAAAGAAAGTCGAAAGTCGAAGAATCCCCTGCGCCGAACCGGTGCCCTTCCCAGAAAGGCGCCGTGATACGGTCGAGCGGGGCCAGATTGTGGATCCCTGACGGTCGTCAGCGGCCGCTCGGCATTCTGCTCGAGTCGCCAAGCTTCGGCTCGCTTCTCGAACTCGACCGCAGGCGAGAGAATACGGTTCGTCGCAGCCAAACCGTCTCGAGACATCGGCAGATCGATGCATTGGAGGGGTGAGAAGGTCGCAACTTAGGGCCCCTTGTTCTACACGATCTTCCCGTGACTACCGGGGATACGAGCCCGTGATGTATTCGTGGAGGTAGTGGATCTCGGTGTTCTGGTCTCGGGAGACCTGGCGGACGAGGTCGCCGGAGGAAATGAGACCCACGAGTTCGCCAAAGGCGAAGACCGGAAGGTGACGGATGCGCTTCTCAGTCATGGTGGCCATGGCGCAGGCAACCGTGGTGTCGGGGGAGACAAAGACCAGGGCCTTGCTCGCCGTCATGATCTGGTGGACGGGAGTTTCTCGCGAGCTACGTCCCTTGAGCACGATGTGCCGGAGGTAGTCTCGCTCCGTGATGATGCCGACGGTATTCGTGCCGTCCATAACGAGCAGGGAACCCACGTTGTGCTGATCCATCTTCCGGACCGCGTCGAGTACGGTCTCTTCCGGGCCGATAGAATAGACACGACTTCCCTTATGTTCGAGAATGTCCAGGATTTTGCTCATAGTTCTCCTCCAAATGAAACGGCTTACTTTGTAATCTCTACTTATTAAGTATAGATAAGGAAAACGCGTTTATCAAGCAGTAAAACGAGTTCCCAGGTGGCTATCGTTCCAAGGGACTCCGCTCGGAGAACGCCGTCAGGCGTTCCGCGTTGAGGAGGGGCTCCAGCCGCGACTTGAGCGTCGCCGTGGTGACGCCGGGGCGAAAATCAGCGATCCGGCCAAGAAAATCGCGATGTCGCCGCCCTGCGCGATAGTCCGGCTCACGGGGCGGGTGGGCGAGGTAGCGCTCGATGAGATCGACGTCAGCTTCCACCAGCAGGGTGGTCGAGTAGTAAAGGAGTCCGCGGGATCGAAAGATGCACGAGCCGCCTATTTTCTGCTCCCCGAGAATCAGGTCCGAAACGCCACCTTGCCCTACTCCGGGAATCCCCGCCTCCTCGAACTCATGGCTGAGCCAGCGCGAGATGCGTCCGAACCAGGTGTCGATCGCGCTGAGTCCAGGAATTGGAAGCACGACGGATATCACGAGGTTTCCCGGGTCCAGCAGCACGGCGCAGCCGCCGCCGCGTCGCCTCAGGACGGGAATCCCGTCGCGGCTTGCGGCCTCGAGTTTCACCTCGAGTTCCGGCTTGCTGCTGCGACCGAGCACGATGGCTCGGGAGGCGGGGCGGACGACCCTGACTTGTGACTTGCCGCCCGCTCTAACGTGCTCCAGCAGGTCCTCATCCACCGCGTAGTGGCCGATCTCTGACACGAGTCGAGGGCTCCCCGCTTAGCCCGGATTATGCATGAAGCTTCGAGTTGAAACGGCGTAGATGTACGCTGGCGTGCCCGCACGGAGGCTCAAACAGCCGAGGTGTACCTGTATGGTACTCCGCAGGCTGTTTGAGCCGAGTACGGGTGCGAGGGCCCGAAAGGGCCCGGCCAGTGTGCAG
>JANTFM010000083.1 GCA_024763475.1 Acidobacteriota bacterium
CGGACGCACTATTCTACCGATTTGGCGAGGTGTAACAGTCCTCGCTCCAGGGCGCATCGCGCGGCGTGTTGCTCGCCGATTGGCCACCGAGCTCGGTTCATAGCAAGGGAGAGTTCTGGCACGTCTCTGGTCGTGGTCGGCGTGAGCGCAACGAGCGGGACCTTGAGATCCACCTCGCGGGCCGACGCAGCTGAGCCTGCTCCAACGGGAGTCCCCTGCTCTGCGGCTCATCCTTCTGCTCGCTTTCGCCCTTCTCTTGGGGCTCTCGCGGGTCTGGCCCGCCACCGCCCGTTGCACCAGCGCGTGCACAAGCGCACTTGCCTGTACACCAGGCCCCCGCAACGGTCAGGATCCGCGTGCAGCTGGTCAGGATAAAGACTTAATTACAAGCAACTTATCGACCGGGCTGGACCAGCCTCGCCTTTGGCTCGCCTTTTGCGATAGCTACGGCATCGCCCCACTTCGCCGGACCGAGAAAGGCCGCAGACGGAGCAGGGGTTCGCCTGGAGTCTCGCATCGCTATGCCCCGCGGAGGCGGGGCCGGGAGGTTGCTCGTGAAGACGCGTCTGTTCGTCCTGACCCTGATTCTGGTCGCCGCCACATCTGCCTCGACGTTCGCCGGGGAGGATCTCTTCTTCATCGAAGTAGACGCCCTCGCCCTGCGTCCCACGAACGCCTCGCCGGACTTCGTCATCGTCGATCCGGACGACGACTTCAACGTGGAAGGAACGATCAGGTCTATTGAGTTCTCGAGCACTTTGACGCCCCGGATCACGATCGGCACGCGCTGGAACGCCGTCGAGGGGCTGGAGCTCTCGGGGTGGGGCTTCGACGAGACCGAGACGGGCAGCGTGAGCAGCGGCGACGGCCTGCTCTGGGATGTGCTCTCTCCACCGAACATCTCGATGCTCGGATATCGAGGCACCGCGACCGCCCGCTATGGCATCGAAAGCCTCGTGCTGGACCTCTCCTACACCCGCGAGGCGCTCAGTGACGACCAGTACCACGCCGGCTTCAGCGTCGGCCTGCGACGCCTCGAACACAAGAGCTCGCTCAGCGTCACCTACGCCGGCAGCGGCCGCTCCGTCCTCGTCGCCACCCGCAGCGACGCAAAGGGAACGGGCCTGCGAGCCGAGGCCTGGGGCAGCATGCGGCTGTCCCGCCGCTGGACCATCACGGGTGAGGTGTCCTACGCCGTGCTCGTCGGGACGACCGAGATCAACCTGAACGCGACCTCCCCATCCGCCTTCCCCTCGATCTCAGTCAGCGGAGACCGGGATCGAACCTACGGCACGATCGACGGCTCGCTCGTGCTGGTCGGCGACTTGGGGGCGGGCTTCACCCTTCGTGGGGGCGTGACTCTCTCCCGCTGGATGGACACGGTCGAGACACCTCGCTTCCTCGATGACATCAACCTCGCCGCCTTCGATACCCAGGTCAGCGACGCCCAGTGGGCGGGGCTGTCCCTCGGTGTCGGCTTTCACTGGTGAGTACCCCGCGGACGCAATCCATGCCCTCACCTTTCGCAATCGACCACTGCCGCTCCACGGACCAGGGGATCTCCATGCGCACCCAGCCTGCCACCTGGCGACCTTTCTCTCCTGCGCTGGCCACGGCCGCGCTCGCTCTGTCCTTCCTGGCGCTTCTTCCGCCAGCCCTCGCACAAGGCGGGAGCGGCGAGGACAACGCCATGGCCCGCTGCCAGCAACGCCTGGAGATCTCCGCTGCAGCCCTGGTCGAGAGCTACTTCGACGAGTTCCAAACCTGTACGAGCACCGTGCTGCACTGCGTCCAGGAGGAAGATGGCGACGAACGGTGTCTGTCCGATGCGCGCGCCATCTGCGCGAGCGAGCTGGGATGGACAGCACTCAAGGGCGGCGGACCCGTCGAGACCTTCGTCGCGCAGGTCGCCACGGAGTGTGCACCGGTGGACAGCGCGCTGCTCTTCGGGGAAAACGGCCTCGCCCACGGCACCATGTCCTGCTCGTCCTACGGAGATGCTGAGGCCTCGACGCTCGACGAGCTGACGGGCTGCATCGGCCGTCAGCACCTGTGCCGTGCGCTGCAACTCGTCTCAATGCAGGTGCCCCGCGCAAGGGAACTCCTCGCGCTCGGCGGCGTCGACCTGATGCCTCTCGGATGTCTGACCGATTGGGAAGCCCGCCAGGGCACGGGCCTGCTCGCCCGCGGAGAGGCGGAACGGATCTTCGGCGACAACAAGCGGCTGCGACGCTCGAAGCGGGCCGCGCAGGCCGTCACCCGCTGCCAGGCCAGCGTCGCATGGACCGGCCTGGACTATGCCCGCGGCTACCTCAAGAACGTGCGCAGCTGCCTTGCCGCGTCCCGTGCCTGCCTGGGTGAAGAGCTGGGGCAGAGCGCGTGCCAGTCCACCGCCCACGAGATCTGCGCCGTGCAGATGAACCGAATCCGGGGTGGAGAGCGGAGCCTGAGCGTGAGTTTCCCCGCTTCACTGGCCAAGGGCTGCGCACCGAGCACGGAGCCCGGCGCGGACCAGCTACCGCTCTTCGATGACCTCCTCGACCCTGCCGGCCTCGGCTTCCGATCCATCGCGGGACGCTGCACAGAGCTGGGACACGGCGGGACCGACTCGCTCGAGACACTGAGCGAGTGTCTCCTCGCAGATCACGAGTGCCGCCTCGAGCAGATGGTGCTGCGCGAGAACCCGCGTGCGGCCGAGCTGTTTCGCCTCGGCGGCATCGACCCGGAGCAGTTCGCCTGCCTGAAGCTCGAGTCGTCGGCTATCTGCGGAGACGGACTGCTCGAGGACTTCGAGGAATGTGACCCTCCTGGAAGCAGCGAGGCCTGTGGGCCCGGCTCCCGCTGCTCGCTCAGTTGCGAGTGTGCGGGCTCGGGACCGCCGGTCATCACCGCGAGTCCGCTGTCCGCGCGAGTCCGCGAGGGCGAAGCGGTGCTCATCGAGGTCTCCGCAACAGATCCCGATGGAGACAAGGTCGCGATCTCAGCCAGCCCCCGGATCGAGGGAGCCTCCTTCGTCGCCCACGCGGGCACCGAGGCCACCGGCGTGTTCACCTTCACTCCCGGATTCACGCAGCAGGGGCACTACGCCCTGACCTTTAGCGCGGTCGATCCCACGGGCCTCCGCGATCAGGTCACGGTGCCCATCACGATCGACAATCTCAACCAGGCGCCAACCCTGGACCTTCAGGAGAGCGCCTTGGTGGACGAGGGCCAGCTCCTCACCGTGCCCGTGACGGGCAGCGACCCGGACGGAGACCTCTTGAGCTTCACCGCCGCCCCCCTGCCGGACAACGCGATCTTCATGCCGGCCACCGGCACCCTCACCTTCACGCCGGATTACGAACAGTCCGGGACCTACAGCATCACCTTCGATGTGAGCGACGGCACCCTCTGGGCCGGGCCCAAGGAGCTGTTGATCACGGTCCAGGACGTCTCCACGGGCGGAGAAGGCGAACCCTCCGAACTCATCCTCGAAGTCGACCCCGTCGAGTCTCCGACGCTGGTCAAGACCCAGAAGATCACGGGTCGCGTCAACCCCACGGGCGAAGAGCCCCCGCCCGCCAGGATCACCTCGTCGCTGATCACCTCCGTCCGTCCCGCAACCGGCGAGCAGGGACAGGCCCTCGAGATCCAGCTCAGCGGAGAGACGAGCGGAGATCACGCGACGCATTTCGTCGACGGCCTGAGCCGTGCGAGCTTCGGCAAGGGCGTCTCGGTCACCGGCGTCCACGTGATCAGCGCCTCGGAGGCTGCGGTCTCGATCGTCATCGACAGCGCAGCAGCCCCCGGCACGCGACAGATCATGGTCACGACCGAGGATGAGGTCGCGGTCAGCGTCCTCGCCTTCAACCTGCTTGGCGGGCACGCGCAGCTGGGCGGACGCCTGGTCGAAGCCGACAGCGGCGAACCCGTCACCCAGGCGACCGTCAGCTTCGAGGGGAATGCCCTCGAGACGGCTCCGGACGATGAAGGGCGTTTCCTCTTCGCGAGCCTGGCTGGTGGGCCAGGAGAACTGATCGTCAACGCTCCGGATCATGACCTGCTGCGGCTTCCCGTGGACCTCCCGGTCGGAAAGGCCACCGATCTCGCCGACCTTCGCCTCACCCGTAACGTCTACGACCCGAACGCGGCGGCAGGCATCAGCCTGCACAGCGTGCTCGGCCGCGGCGTGGCCGACCTCACGGGACGCTTGAGCGTGGCGGAAGCCCGCCAGACCATCCTCGATACGATCCTCCTCGTCGGAGGCTCGGAGGCCGGCGTCCTCGACGCCTACGGCAACCAGCTCAACCCCGCCGTCGAGGGGGACGGGCTGATGACGCTGGAGGACAAGGGCGTCGGTCTCTACGCCGACCGGCTGTCGAAGGGTGAGTCGGTCACGCTGATCGAGTTGCTCGCGCAGATGAGCTTCGCCTTCGACTGGCCGAACGGCCCCCCCAGGATCGAGAACTTCCTCTCCGGGCTACAAGCCATCGTCGACGACGCCTGGACGAAGCCCAACGACCCGAACTCCGCGGCCACCATCGCGATCTTCAATCCCGACGGGCACCGGCTCAGCCCCAACCCGCCGATCCTCGATGGCAGCACGACCCTGAATCGATTCCAGGCCCACCTGGCCCTTGGAGGCTTCATGGGCGCGGCAGCGAAGCGAATCCTGGCCAAGACGGGCGGCGCCGTCTTCCATGCCAAGGAGGGCGAGAGTTCGGGCTACACCTTCACCTGGGAAGAACTGCTCGATGGCTTCGGCAGCGCGCCGAGCGGGCCGAGCAGTTCCACCGCCTCCGGAGACGAGAGCGAACTCGCCGACTACGAAGAGGTCCTCCGGGAGTACTACCTCGACTTCTCGGACGAGTCGCAGAAGGCCCTCAAGGAGATTCTGCTTCGCGAGTTCTCTTCCTACGGGCTCGAGGAGTTTTTCAAAGAGAATCCCTATGGGGTCAAGGAGGCCTATGACAATCTCCTCCGCATCTCCGAAAACGACCACGCGCTCTGGAAGGAACTCGTCGCACTCGTTCAGGACATAGAGGGCAGTGCCGGTGTTCCCAACCTCTGGACCACGATGTCCGTCGAGAAAGGATACGGCTTTCGCCTCTACCAGGGCTCCGAATACTTCCCCGAGGGCCTCAAGCTGCATCTCATTTCCACGTCCTGGGCACCCGGCACACCGGTGATCTATCTCGCGCGCGAAACGGTCCGCGAGTTCGGCCCACCCGACCATCGCCTCCGCGTGCCCGCGGTGAAGATCGTCTTCTACCGCAGCGGAGACGATCAGGGAGATGACAACGCGGCAAACACGGACTTCCACTACCGGCTCTGGAGGATCGAGCGCAAGGACTCGAAGGGCGTCGACCCGGACATCAAGATGCCGGGCCAGACGAGTGCGCAACTCGTGATGGTTGGATTCGGAAAAATCGAAGACCCACCCGCCGATGGCCGCGCCCCGCACGGGGCAAGCCCCGCGATCGTTCCCTCGGGCCTGCCCCACGCCTCGCGGATGGCAGAGTTCGAGATCACCCTTCCCCCCGCGGGGATGAACTACTACCGCATCGATGTCATCCGTCGCCGCGGAAACGGCACACCAATGGGCAAGCTCGATCCAAACTCCACAGAGTATCAGCAACGCTTCCTGCCCTGGATGGCCGGCTACCTGGACGATCCAAGGAGTTTCGATCCCGTCGGTTCCTATGGGCGTCAGCACATTCATCCAGGACAGGGTTACCTCAACTCTTACCAATACGAAATCAGTCCGCTCTCGAAGGCCACAGCCGTCTTCATCGCCGGCGTAGGGAACATCGGCCCGGTGGACCTGGCAGCTGACTACTCGGACAGTTCGAAGGTCTACCTCAGCGTGCCGGGCTTCATCTTCGATGAGGCGAGCCGTGGCAGCGGCGCGATCTTCCGCTACGACGCGAAGACCGAGGAACTCAGTCAGTACCTGCTTCCCGGCTTCCTGGCTCCCGGACAAAACGGCCTTGCGATGGACAACCACTTCAACCTCTATACGGTCAACGCGGCCTCGGAGCCCACTTACGGAGGCCGCATCTTCCGCTACCTGGGCTATCGAGGCCCCGACGATCCGCCCTACGAGCCGGAGTACTACCTTTCGGGCAGCGGTGAGCCCTACGGGAAACTCCATGTGGGGCAGGTCAACTACTACTCCCGCCTGATCGCGACCGCCCAACCCTCGCTCGTCTCGCAGATCACGATGGGACCCAGCACCGACGCCGATCGCGGCCCGGAACTCTACATCGCCGAGACCATGAAGAACGAGATCAAGCGGATGCCGCCCCAGGCGCCCGAGTTCCTCAACTGGGATTCCTGGCACAACTCTGCGCAACTCTGGGCGTGGAACAGCAAGGACCGAAGCGACATGGAGAACGCCCTCCACTTCGACCCGCTCACGGACATCGCCTTCGCCTCGGCGTCCCCCGGGCTTTACGCGACCCAGGGTTCGCGGGTCCTCCACGTGAACGCCGGAAAGGACGGATCCCGCTCCATCACGACGGAGGGCACGATCTTCTCGCGCAGCTCGGGCGTTGCGGTCTGCAGCTCACGCGGCGGAGACGTCGTTTTCGTCTCGGACTTCGGCCCCTCCGGAGAGAAGAACGGGGTGATCTACCGCATCCCGGCAGGAGACATCCCCTTCCACGTCCCAAGCGACGATCCTGCGGAAATCAAGAAGCTCCAGGACCACTATCTCTTCCTCTCCGGACTGGATCATCCCACCCAGCTGAGAATCACCGATAGCGGCGGGTCCTTCGTCTTCGCCGACGCCAAGGGCCTGCGATTCAAGCATTTCGGTTTCACTGGACGCGCCGTGAATACCGACGGCGACCCGCTGGTCGGTGCCGTAGTGACCCTCAAGACCTCGGCCGGCACCCAGTCCGTCGAGACCGATGCCAAGGGTTACTACCACTTCACGGGCCAGGCGGATCCGGCGGAAGCTGTCGTCTACGCGACGATCACCCATCCGGACCATAGCTACTTCGAGCGGGCCAACCTGACCGGGAAATGTAACGCAAACGACCGGCCGGCCCCCTGTGTGTCGATCTCCTCCCCGGCGGACGGAACATCGACCCTCGCGGACAGCACGGGTGTCCAGGGGACCGTGTTTCCCAAAGATGTCGACTACAGTGAGATCGCAGCGCGCCTTGATGTAACTCGTGATGGCGAGACCACCAGCTACCCGCTCGAGTGGACCGGTCACTACAACGACTTCGTCGTGCCCGACGTGTCCCTCGAGCCCGGAAGCAACGCGATGGTCGTCTGGCTCGACCGGGCCGGAGACATGGGGCCCGGTAGCTCACTGACCACACACATTTCCCGCGCGGCCCGCCTGCCGGACACGCAAGCGGCGAGCGGAATCATCACGAACGATGAATACCGGCCACGCCAGGGGGTCGAGCTCGATGTCCTTGTCGATGGCGAGAAGGTGGCCCGGACCATCACCGACGAGTGTGGCTACTACAACGAGCAGGGCCTCCCCCTCGGAGAACTCAGCATCGTCGTGGTGGAGGAAGAGTGATGACAAGCAGCTCCAATCTCCGCCTTTCCCTAGCGCTTCTTGGCCTGCTGGTAGCGCTGATCGTTTCGCCGGCCCTCGCGCAGACCACGATCACGATAAGCTCTCCTACCGGCGACATCACGCAGGAGCTCCCTGCGGAAGGGGGCCCTTTCGAGATCGACCTGCCTCTCGCCGCAAATGCGGTGAACTCGATCACCGTCTCGGCGACCGACGAGCAGGGAAATCGCGCGAGTGAAGAAGTCCTCATCACGCAGATCTCGCTGGATTCGGTCGTCGTGGCGGAGGTCAGCTCCACGCAGCTCTCCCCCGAGGAGATCGAAGAACTCGTCAACGAAGGCGTGATCGATCTTGATGACCCGGAGAACTACAACGTCTCCCGCTTCGTCATCGTGATCACGGTGGAGGACGAACCGGTCGAGATCGTCGTCCATATCCCGCAGGCCCAGGGCGCTGGCGCGGAAGGCGGCGAAGAGCGGATCCCGATGCCCAGCGAAGACGATCCGGCGGGGCGCCCGCCACCGTCTCCGCGACAGGTCGTCGTCTTCGAGGAGCTCGTCTCGGTTGCGGGCCAGGAGGACCCGGTCTCCCTTCCCGGCGTGCTGATCGTCGAGGGCCGCATCAAGAGCCTCAAGGAGTTCTTCTCGGTTCGCCTTCTGTTGATGAACACCTCCGGCATCTTCACCCTCTCCGGTCTCTCAGCCCAGATCGTGCTGCCCGAAGGCGCGCTCTCGAGCACCCTGCCCGCCTCGGGGACGGTCCTCTTCGACGACATTCTGCCCGGCGACGGGGACACTCCCGGCCAGGCGGAACGCGAGTTCATCGTCCGTGGCGACCGGATCGGTATCCATGATGTGCGCGTAGACTTCGGTGGCGTCCTCACCGGACCGGGCATTCCCGAGGACGAGCCGGTGCCCTTCAGCGGCGACGCGCATACCTCTCTGGAGGTCAAGGGACCACCGACCTTCGAGGTCCAGGTCTTCCATCCCGACAGCATCGTCGCGTACGAGTCCTATGATCTACGGGTCGACATCACCAATACCGGCGAGGTGCCGGCACTCTACGCGAGCCTGGACCTCGACGTGGGTGCCGACATGGAGCTCGTCCACTGCACGGTGGATGAGGGCAGCGGCGACGCCGGCTGCGAACGAATCCCCGGCCCGGTCACGCGGGCGCTCGGGCACATCTATCCCGGCCAGCGGGTGAGCGAGACCTTCGAGGTCCGATCCTCCGTCACGGGCCTCGTATCCTCCTGCCTCGGCATGGCGGATCAGAACATCACGCTGCAGGTCATCGTCGGCAACAAGGGCTGCATGGCGGGCCACTTCCCCGCTCTCGAGGGGGTCCCGGAAGGCCTCCCGACGGTTTCCGTGCTTCCTGCGGCCAATGCGACCGGTGTCAGCACATCCTCGGCCGTGACCGCCTTCTTCTCCCAAACGATGGACTACGGCAGCATCACCACCGGCGAGAACGGCACCTTCAACGTCTATCACGGATCGCGACGCCTTCCCGGCAAGATTCGCTTCGACGAGATCTTCGACCGGACGGTCGCGACCTGGCAGGTCAACAACGGATCCACCAATCGCCTCGACCCGAACACGGAGTACACGGTCCTCCTGACGCAAGAGATCAAGAACCGATCGGGGACCGCACTTTACAACGAGTGGATGAGCACCTTCAGCTCGACCGGAGACGAGCTCGACGACATCACGCCACCGGAATTGAGCCTCTCGGTCGACGCCCCGGTCGATCCGAATCACGTGCTTCCCGGACAGACCGTGCGGCTGAACGCCTACGCCACGGACCAGGGAAGCGGTGTCGCACGCGTGGAGGCGCGCCTCAAGGACCTGGATATCGCGGACTCGAAGTACGACCTGATCGATCAGCGTTCGGTTCAAGACGGTGACATGCCGCCTTACATCTTCGCGATCGAGTCGGCAGATCTTGTCCCGGGCCACAGCTACCGGGTGCTCGCCTCGGCCTACGATGCGATGGGCAACCCCCAGGATGCCTCGCTCACGCTGATCATCGCGGCATCGGCCGATCCGCCGACGATCCTCCTGCCAGAGGACCCTGACGGCGACTGGCTGCAAGGGATCTCCCTCGACCTGACGCCTCTCGAGACGACCGGGGGCGCCCACCTGGTGCGCTACTACCTCGATGGCGGCAGCGAGCCGGCAAAGACTGTCTATCTTCGCCCCTTCCACACGCGACTGGACACCCTCGAGCTTTCCCTCGGCACCCACAGCGTGCGAGCCGTCGCGGAGGACGGTCTCGCCCAGCACGGCGAAGACACGCTCGAGTTCAACCTGGTCGAGAACCCCAGCATGCCGCAGGTCGACTTCGGCTCGAGCGTGGACGGCGCGGTCTATCTCGAAGGGGAGAGCTTCATCGTCAACGGAAACGCGGAGGACGAGGTCGGCATCTCCCAGGTCCTGTATTACCTTGACGAAATCGACTCGGGAAAACACAGCAAGTCCGAACCGATCGCCGAAGGCACGGACCCCTTCCTCTTCGACACGGCGGGGCTCCCCCCCGGCGACCACAAGATCCACCTGGTCGCCACCAATGCCCTCGGTGTCACGAACGACGCCACGGACCCCGAATCCTATCTCGAGTTCACCGTGGTCAGCGAGCAGGCGGGTTCCCCCCCCGGTGCGCCCGTCATCTCCTCGGTCTCGCCGCCTGTCGACGGTCAGGTCACCGTCAGCGGCACGAGCGTGGCCGGCGCCCGCGTAGACATCACGAACGAGACCCGCGGATTCACGATCAGCGTCTACGCGGACGCCAACGGCGCGTACAGCGGCATACTCGATGGCGAGAGCGGAGACGGACTCAGCGTCGTTGCGATCGATGCGAGCCAGTCTCCTGACCCCAGCGAGGCGTCCACCGCGGTCGTCCCGGTGCCTCCGGGACTCCTCCGCATCGAGCAGACGCCCGCCGTGCTCCTGTTCGACAACGCGGGCGAATCCGCCCAGCTGACCGTCACCGCGTTCTACGACGACGGCAGCGAAGATGCCGTCACGAAGCGAAGCGTCTTCACGACGAGCAACGCAAGCGTCGCCACCGTCAGCTCAAGCGGGACCGTCGTGGCCCATGACGATGGAGACGCCGTCATCACGGCGTCCTTCGGCGGGCAGCAGGATGCAAGCGAGGTCACGGTAAGCGATCGCACGGCTCCCGATGTGAACACCACCGAGCCCGAAGCGAACAGCCGCTACAACTTCGGCGACACGGTCACGATCGTCATCGAGGCCAGCGATGAGGTCGGAGTGCGCGAGATACGCTACGAGACAAGCGGTGCGCTGGACTACTCGGAGAGCCGGACAATCGATCCGCCGTCGAAGCAGGCCACGGCAACCTTCCATTTCGACGTGCCCTACGGCGTCGAAGACCCGGAGGTCTGGATCCACGCGTTCGCAACGGATACTTCCGACAATGAGGGTGCCGCAAGCGCCGTGCCCATCGAGCTGACCGGCAGCGACATCACGCCGCCTGCGACCGAAGCCTATGCGGCATCGGATCCGGGGTCGAACCCGGCGACGACCTTATCCTACCGGGTCATCGAGGGTCTCGATGACCTCGACCATGTGGAACTCTACTTCCGAAAAGACGGTCTCGGGACCTTCAACCGCTACACGAACGCCCTGGGCGGTAACGCGGAGGGACACTACCATCCCACGGGCGCGGAGGGCAGCATCCCCTTCGACTCGACCCGCATGGGCGGCGACGGGAGCTTCGAGTTCTACACCGTCGGCGTCGACCAGGCCGGCAATCGCGAGGCGGCGCCGGACGACGGCACGAAGGCACCCGCAGCCGACGTCTCGCAGACGATCGCGGCGGGGAGCTCCTGGCTCGAGATCTCCGCAGACACCTTCATTGCGCCAAACGACACGAGCTACGACGGGCAGAACCTGCGCATCTCCGGCGCAACCGTGACCCTCGAGGGGCACCACGAGTTCCAGAACGTCGAACTGGTCTCCGCATCCCTGACCCACCAGGAGAGCGATCTGGACGGGTCCTATGGGGTGGACCTCTCTGCCTGGACCCTGAGTCTGGACGCCGCGTCTTCCATCGATGTCGGAGGAAAGGGTTACCTCGGCGGGAACCACGAGGGCAATGAATGCACCGGGCAGACCGAGAGCGGCCTGGCGGGATCGACCTATCGTTCGGGAGGATCCCACGGTGGCAGCGGCGGCATGCGTGAGGGAACAGCCGGACCCGTCTATGACGACCTGACGGCGCCCGGGGCGCCCGGCTCAGGGGGGTCTTGCGGAAGCTCGGGCCGCGCGGGCGGCGACGGCGGCGGCGTCATCGAGATCCACGCGACCAACATCATCAACGACGGCCTGATCGCAGCAGAGGGCAGCAGGGGCACGGGGTCGGGAAGCGGCAGCGGTGCCGGCGGATCCATCAACCTCGTCGTCTCGACGCTTTCCGGCCGTGGGCGGATCAGCACCAACGGTGGCGCCTACGAAGTCGGTGGTGGCGGCGGGCGCATTGCAATCCACTTCACGGACATCGACACCCTCGATCGTGGTCTGCTCGAGGCGATCGGTGGTCATGGAAGCTGGGAAGCCGCCGGCAACGGGACCGTCTTCCTCAAGGGGACCGACGAGAGTGCTGGCACCCTCGTGGTCGACGGCCAGGGATCGGCGAGCAGCTTCACCAGTCTCCCGATCCCTCCCGGCTACGTCTTCGACAACATCATCCTGCAAAACGGCGCGCGGACTCTCGCCGATGATCTCCTCGAGGTCACGGACTCGCTGGAGCTGCTTACGGGCAGCATCCTGACCCACTCCACGGAATCCGAGGACGGGCTGCGCATCAAGGCCCGCCGGGTCTATGTCGACGACAGCAGTTCCATCGATGTCTCGGCTCGCGGCTACCGCGGTGCTCTCCGCGATGGCAACGACAGTGGCCGCGGCCTGACCCTCGGGGGCCTTCCTGGGGCGGAGTCCCGTGCCGGAGGCAGCTACGGCGGCCTCGGCGGGATCTACGACGGGCCGGGCTCGAACCTGGCCTACGGGCATCCCGCAAGACCCGATGCGCTGGGATCCGGAGGAAGCCAGGGCAGCAGCGCGCGCGCCGGAGGCAACGGCGGCGGGCGCGTTACGATCGAGGCCAGCGGCGAAGTCCACGTGGCAGGCACAATCCTCGCGGGGGGGCAGAGAGGTTCCGGCTCGGGATCCGGCAGCGGCTCCGGCGGATCCATCGATATTTCCACGTCGCTACTTCGCGGCGGCGGGCGTATCGCGGCAGATGGCGGCGCCTACGAGGTCGGCGGCGGCGGCGGACGCGTCGCGATCCGCTACGCCTATCTTTCCACGCGGGAAAACCAGGACTTCGATGGCCTGCGCAAGATCACGGCGTTCGGTGGCCATGGCAGCTGGGTCCACGGCAGCGCCGGCACGGTGCTGCTGCGCCGCAGCGACCAGGCGCTGGGCGATCTCTACATTGACGACGCCATGACGGACGCAACAGCCCGCAACTGGACGCCGCTCACCCACATCGGCTTCGGCGA
>JANTFM010000084.1 GCA_024763475.1 Acidobacteriota bacterium
AACGTCACCGAGCATCCGCCAGCTAGCGGCGTTCCTGGGGTCGATGCGGATGGCTTTCTGGAGTACAGCCGCAGCGTCCTGCCCGTGCCGGGCGCTCTCGAGAGCACCGCCAAGGTCCAACAAGAAGACCAGATTGTCGGGCATTGTGGCCACCAGCTTTTCGAACACCGCGACCGCAAGTTCCGCCTCCTCGGGCCCGTTTGCCGCCTCTGAGAGCGCATCTCCCGCCATCTGCCAGAAGGAGGCTTCTTGCGTGGGGTTGGCGAGAGTGACGCCCTTCAAGAGCGACAGCGCGCGCTCCCGCGGCTCAATGGAATAGAGGGCCCGGGCCAGAAGCTCGGCGAGACCAGCGGTCAGGGGCCGCTCGCCGGACTGGGCCGCATCGAACAGTACCTGTGCCGCGGTTTCGGGTTCCCCCAATTCGTCGAGGAGAAAGGCCGTGTAGATCTCCCAGGCCTCCTTCGACGCAGGAGAGCGGCGGACCCACTCCTCCAGTGCCTGGCGCGCCTCCGTCTTCCGGCCCAGTGCCGCCAGGATGTGGGCCTCGAGAGCCCGGCTCCGTGGCCAGTTCGGCGCGAGATCGAGGAGAGGCTGCAGACGAAAGAGGGCGGCCCTGGCATCGCCCATTTCTTCCATTTCAAGCTCTACCGCTTGCACGATCGCCGCGGGCAGTTGTGGGTTGATTGCGTGGGCCTGGTCGAACTCTCGCAGCGCGTCCTCGGGCCGTTCATCGAGGGCGAGGGCTTGGGCGAGGACAAGATGAGAAAAGGGGGACTCTCCGGCGGAGGCGACGAGTTCCCTCGCATCACGCAGCGCGGGTTCGATCTTCTGCGCGTTCAATTTCCTCGTCGCCAAAAAATAGCTCGACAGAGCAGCACTCGAAGACAGGCCCTCGGGAGAGAGCGACGCCGCCTCTTCGAAACCGAGGGCCATGAGCTCTGTTGCAGAGGCTTCCGTTTCATCGCAGGGAAGGCTCGCTATCGATCGTGCGTCGTGCCAGCGGGGGCCTTCGAGGATCCTGCCGACGGTCTCCGGAGCCGGGCGCTCTGCGACTGCGGGCCACGCTTCCCCAGACCTCGTGCGCTCCAGACAGACTCGGGCGAACACATCGAGATCGTTGTCTCTACCTCTCGGCTCCAGGGCGCTGGCGGGGAGTTCCTGCAGAGTCTCCCCGAACTCCTCTGCGACGGCCGCCCAGTGAGCGCTCATCGTGTCCGTCAGCTCGCCGCGTGTCATCCACTCGTCGTTTCGATGCTGGAAGAGCAGATCCAGGCGGCAAGACGCAAGATCGACGATTGGCGAGACCCTGGTGCTGAAGTTCCGGGAGGACGATTCGATCAGGCCGTTGTCGATGGCAGCGAGGAGCCAGCGAAGGACCAGGAGTTCTTGTTTTCGCTCCACGCTCCAGGGTACTGCGACTTGGAATGAACTCGATTCTGGCGACTGTGACCCCATGCGGACGAAAACGGCCTTTGGGCTTTGCCTCGGCAAGGGGGCATCTTCTTCGTCCGTCGCATCTCCGGCGGTCCAGCCGCTGAAGAGCGCGCGAATCTGTGGCAATGGATCTGGTGTCTGCGGGCCGGTCCTAACCAGAAGGACGGCGTGATCCGGCGCAAGCATCCGTGTCATGAGCTGCCGAAGATCCCCGAGGCGAACGCGGCTGATGGAGAAGGGACCCGCGGTGACCTGTCCGTACCTGGGGAGGCCGAGCAGGATAGATTCCGAGAAACGCGGGTGATGACACACCCCGCCTCTGAGCGACAGCAGGGACTCCATGGAGTCGGCGATCGCAGGGACGTACTCGTCACCCTGGATCTCTCCGACATCGAGGACCGCAGCGAGAGAAGTCAATGCCTGGAGGATCTTTTCCGCCTCGACGTATGTGCTGAAGCCTGCCCCCCACTTGAGGCTCCTCCAAGCCATGTTGGGCCTCATGCTCCCCGCGCTCAGTGAATCGAGCGATCGTGTCAGTCGCGATCCCATGATCGTGAGGGCCAGGTCCTCCATTCCGCGCAGCTCCGGTGGTGTCCAGGCCATGGGGTTGTCCAGAGCGATGGTGACTTCGGCCATGTCGGCAGGGCCATTCGTGATCACGACGACACGCAAACCATTCGAGAGCGCAATCGATGAATCGTGTGCGGTGACCTGTTGGGCCGAATCGAAGGGGTCTTGTACTTGCGCGAGCAAGCCGGTGGGATACACAACGACCCAGGTGGCCAGACAGCTCATCAGGACGAGGGCAAGGCGCTGATTCATGACGCTCCCAACCTTCCTATGACCACGTCCGTACCTGTCCCCGTCATCGTCTGCAGTGTGGCAGACCCGCCGGGCTCCATCGAGAGTTGAGCGCGTTTGCTGCGGCGTCGTGCCCGCGGGACCTGCGGCTCGCTTCTGTTTGGCTCTTCTGTCGTTTGTGTGGGTTTCGACGGGGACGGATCAAGCTCCATCCCCATGTCCTCTTGCTCCGCGGGCCCGTGGTCCGTTCATGCCAGAACCCCAAGACGACAAGAAGACCCCGTTGCCGGGGTCCTCTTGTTGCTTCATGGGGCGCAGGATCGCGTGCGCGCGCCTGTCACCTTGCGCTAGTTGCCATTCGGCGTGACCGTGTTGTCCGGCGGATCTTCCGGATCGTTGCCGATCGGGACGCCGATGGTCGGGATCGGGTCGGGCCCGTTGGCTCCACCCGCCGGATCTGGATCATGGATCGGGGCGATGCTGATCGAAGATTCTCCCGTTCCCGGATCGAGCTCGAGGAAGGCGACCGAGGTCTCGATGCCGTTCGCCAGGAACGCGGGGTTGCTGGCGTTGCAGAGCGGATCGCTGATCGTGGCGGGGTAGGTCCAGCTGTCTTCGATGAAGAAGCTGACGACGACTGCGGCGCTCGACTCGAGCGTGGCGTCCTGCCACCAGCTAAGAACCGGGGTGCCCTGGGCGGTAAAGGCGATGCGCGGGTCGAGATCCGTGCGGCCGTTGTCGTAACCGAGGAGCACCGGCGGAGTCCAGGTGCGGCCGATCGAACGGCTGAAGGCGATGTCGACGCTGCTCCCTGAGCTATAGCTCCAGACGGCCCAGAGGGAGCCATCCGGTGCCGTTGTCATCGAGATCGGCCCGTCCGCGTCGTCGTGATAGTAGGGCGCGTTGGCATGGGGGAGATTCGCCAGAGTGGAGCCGGCGAGGGCGGTGGAAGCAAAGAGAAGAACGAGTGCGGCGATGGTGACGAGGCGGCGAGTCATTTTGCGCCTCCTTTCTCGACGAAGCGGTCGAAGTTTCTGACTTCAGGGAGGTTCTGTTCCAAGTTGGGTCTGAGATACTTCATCCTGCCGATGGCGATCTTCGCCTCTGCCTGACTGTTCTCGGCCAGCGCGATCTTCCAGAGGTAGAAGGCATTGAGAAAGAGAATGTCGACGTACTGGACCTCGCCGTTGGAGGCGATCGCGTTCGACTCTCTCAGGTACTTGCGGGCATTGATGAAATCGCCCTTGTGGAAGAAAGTCTCGGCGAGCCATGCTCCGGCCGAGGCCACGGTCCAGCGATGTCCGAGTTTGCGGGCTTCATCTCTTGCGTCCCGCAACAGGCGGACGCCCTCGCGGAACTGACCGCGTGCCGCGTAGAGCGGTCCGATGTTCAACTTGACCTTCAGGGCCTCGTGATCATCACCGAGATCGCGGTAGCGCTGAAGGGCTGCATGGTAGTGCTCGAGGGCGGCGTCCATCTCCTCCCGCTCCTGGTAGATCCGGCCCAGGGCGTGATGCGAGTACGCTTCGAGGGTCTGGTCTTCGCGGCGTTGCGCCAGGGAGAGGGAACGCTGGGCCTCCATCTCGGCCAGCATGTAGTCGCCGAAGGTGCTGTGCACGTTCGAGAGCTGCAGCAGGGCGCGGATGACGAGGTCCTCATCGAGAAGCGACTCTAGGCGCAGCAGCTGGCGGATCTCGTACTCGGAAAGGCTGATCTTGCCCATCCGGTAGAGCACGATCGCGGACGCGAGGCGTGCCTTGGCGATCGCGACGGCACATTCCCTGTCCGGCTCATCATCCGACTCGAAGAGTTTGCGGGCCTTCTGGTAGTGTGAGTAGGCCCTGCCGTAATCCCCGAGCTGAAACTCGCTGTTTCCCCTGCGCATCAGCTCGATGGCGTCGTTGCCCTCTGGTTGGTTGCGCTCGAGTTCCTCGAGGTCCACCACGTCCGAGAAGGTCTGGATCGAGACGTTGAAGATGCGGGCGAGAGTGCGGAGCTTGTCAAAGGAAGGGTAGCAGATTCCTTTCTCGTATCGGCTCAGCTGAGAGTTGTCGATCTCGCCGCCATTGACTCGCGCCTTCTCCTCGACTTTGCGCAAGGAGTAGCCGTAGCCCACGCGCAGCTTCCTGAGGTACTGCCCGAGTCTCGGGCTGCCTTTTAGATTGGTCAGCATGTCTCTGGGACCTGACTGACCCGGACTTGGCTTGGTCATTCCTGCTGCTGTTTGGCCCATTTACCCACCTCCGCCATGACTATCCCTCAGATTCGCTCCTTGACCGCTGCCCCTGAGCTGTTTGCTGCGGCAAATCCTCCGCAGCGATCGGGAAGAACTGCTGTGGCTTAACGACTGTTCAATAAGAATACAGTGTCTTCTCGCCCCGTGACGACTTTCTTTTGGCGATAACTCAACGAAAGTAGGACGGTTTTGAGGAAATTTCGTCCACAAAACAGTACGTCGATTTGACAGGCTATTCCTCCGTCAGCACACTCAGTCGATCGTCACTGCGTCCGTGCTTCCACGAGGATGCGGTGCGGGAGGCAGCTCGATGGCCCTCAGCGCGTCACCCAGATCAAGATCCGACCGGCAGGTCCGGAGGCTCTTGCTGCGTGCGGTGGCGCTCTACCTCGGGTTGGTCGTCGTCAACGTGACGATCATCGGCTGGCTCTTCTTTCACCAGTTCGATCAGCGCGTCATCCGGCAGAAGTTGCTGGATACCAACGCCCAGGCCGAGAGTATGGGAGCTCTCATCGCCCAGGAGATGGGACCGACAGGCAGCCTTGATCGAGTCCGAATCTACCAGCGCCGCAAGGAGATACGCGAAGTGATCTCCGAGCATCTCGCGAAGATCCAGATCGTGGAGTCCGTGGTGGTCACGAGCATGGACGGGACCCAGCTCTTCCGCTATGAGCGCCATGGCACTCACGGAGGCCGTCTGGACATGACCCGTGGAGCCTTCGACGGGACCGTGCCACCGAACCCCGATTCCCCGCCCTTGGCTCTCCCATCTCTCGGCTCGGGTGCCTCGTTGCGCATGGTCTACCCCGCCACGGAGAGAGTTGTTCAGGTGCCGTTGCCCGGAAGTCTCGGGATGTTGCAGCTCGGTGTTTCGCCGGGAGCGCTGGGCAAGGAGAGCGCGCGCCTGCAACGCGAGGCCGCGCTGATTCTCTTTCTCAGCGGGCTGGTCAGCGTCCTGCTCCTGATCGTGGCGTTTCTCTACGTGTTGAGATTGCTCAACCGGACCCGGCGTCTCGAGCGGGACACACAGAAGGCCGAGAGGCTGGCCTATGTCGGCACCTTGGCCGCCGGTCTGGCGCATGAGATCCGCAACCCGCTCAACGCGATGAACATCAACCTCCAGATGCTCGAAGAAGACTTGGACGATGAGGGTGCCGGGGAGGAGACCCTCAGCATCCTTCGTTCGAGCCGGGACGAGGTCCATCGTCTCGAGCAACTCGTCAAGGACTTCCTCGCATTTGCCCGGCCGAAGAGTTCCCGCAAGGTCGAGATGCTTCCCGGAGAACTGGTCAGCGATGCCGTGCGATTCATCCGTCCGCAGTTTGAGGCGGCGGGGGTCCAGCTGGACTTGGTTCAGGAAGAGGGAGCGCCGGTGGTCTCGGTCGATCCGAGCCAGATCCGCCAGGCCCTCTTCAATGTATTGCGCAATGCCCTGGAGGTCTCGAGCTCGGGTGGAACCGTGACCGTTCGCGTCGGGGCCACGGATCAGGGCGGCGCCCGGATCGATGTCGCCGATCGGGGTCCGGGTATTCCCCGGGAGATTCGCGGGCAGATTTTCGAAGTTTTCTGGTCGAAGAAACCCGCGGGTACCGGACTGGGCCTGCCGATCGCGCAGAGGGTCGTGGAGTCCCACGGAGGCCGGATCGACCTCGAGACATCACTCGGCCAGGGAAGTGTTTTCCGTTTCGTTCTGCCCTCAGCGCTCTCAGCGTCGGTTGAGACGGAAGGTGCAGGAGAGACCGCATGAATTCGCGTCCCGCTCCGGCGGAGCGTGCCGAGTGGCTCAAGAGTGAACTCTGGCGTCATCGCAGGCTCTACTACCTGGAGGCGTCGCCTGAGATCAGCGACGCGGAGTATGACAGGCTCGAGGCGGAGCTGCGTCAGATCGAGAGCGCCCATCCCGAGTTGGTGAGCAGCGACTCCCCAACCCGGCGGGTTGGCTTCCCGGTGGAAGGCGACTTCGCCAAGGCTGAGCATAGCGAGGCCATGCTCTCACTTGAGAATGTCTACACCGCAGAGGAGCTCGAGGAATGGGAGAGCAGGCTCCGCCGTGCCGCAGGACTCGAGGACGATGAGCTCATCGAATACTCGGTCGAGCACAAGATCGATGGCGTCTCGGTTGCGGTGACCTTCCGCGGTGGCGAGCTGTGGCGGGCCGTGTCCCGCGGAGACGGTCACGTCGGTGAAGACATCACCGCGAACATCCGTACGATTCGCTCGCTTCCCCTGCGCCTCGGCGCGGGAATTTCCGGACTCGAGGCGCGTGGTGAAGTCTATTTTCCGAGGGGCGCCTTCGAGGCGCTGAACGATCATCGGAGAGCGGCAGGAGAAACTCCCTTCGCCAATCCGCGCAATGCAGCGGCCGGAACCTTGCGGCTGCAGGATCCGGAGACGGTTGCCGCCAGGCCCCTCGCGCTCCAGTTCTGGCAGGCGGCGCGAATCGAAGACGAGGTCGTCACAAGCCATGCCGAGGCCTTGCGCGTCCTGGAGCGTGCGGGGCTGATTACCAGCAGATCCCACCGCCTCGTGTCGGGACTCTCCGAGGTCATGGCCTACATCGATGAGTGGGAGTCCAATCGTGCCGAACTCGACTACGAGATCGATGGCGTCGTGATCAAGGCGGATCGCTTCGACCTTCAGTCTCGCGCGGGGTCTACGGCTCGCGCTCCGCGCTGGGCCATCGCGTGGAAGTACGCTGCCGAGCAGGCGACGACGCGGTTGACAGGAGTGACAATCCAGGTTGGGCGCACAGGGGTCCTGACCCCGGTTGCCGAGCTCGAAGCGGTGTTCCTCGCGGGTTCGACCGTGTCCCGTGCGACCTTGCACAACTTCGAGGAGATCGCGCGCAAGGACATCCGCGTAGGAGATCTCGTCGTCATCGAGAAGGGTGGCGAGGTCATACCGAAGGTCGTGGCGCCCGTCCTCCAGCAACGAGACGACAAAGCGTT
The DNA here is from genome assembly GCA_024763475.1 of Acidobacteriota bacterium. GTDB lineage: Bacteria > Acidobacteriota > Polarisedimenticolia > J045 > J045 > JANTFM01. The sequence goes on from JANTFM010000084.1 coordinate 7,420, forward strand.
GGCCATCGAGGCCCCCCAGACCTGCCCGGCCTGCGGAGACGCTGTCGAGAAGGAAAGCGGAGAGGTGGCTGTTCGCTGCGTCAACCCCGCGTGTCCCGCGCGGCTTCGAGAAGCGCTGCGTCACTTCGCATCCCGCGCAGCGATGGATATCGAAGGGTTCGGTCCCGCGTTGATCGATCAGCTGGTGGAGCGGGGGTTGGTGCGGGACATGGCCGACCTCTACCAACTCGAGGCCGGGACCCTGGCGGATCTCGATCGCATGGGAGAGACCTCTGCGCTCAAGCTCGTGGCTCAGCTCGCGGCGAGTCGCAAGAGGCCGCTTCATCGCCTCTTGACCGCACTCGGAATCCGGCATGTTGGAGCGCGCGCGGCGCGAGTGCTGGCGAGGAGCTACCGCACGCTGGACGCGCTTGTCGAGGAGAGCGCGCGGGAAGATGCCGCCGAGCGCTTCGCGGAACTCGATGACATCGGGCCGGAGACTGCGGGCGCCCTCGTCTCATTTCTGCGTTCCTCATCTGGTCGCGCACTGCTCGACCGACTTCGGGCGAACGGCGTCGACTGCGTGGAGGGGGCAGACGAAGAGGCTGATCACGAGAGTGTTTTCAGCGGTAAGACGGTCGTCATCACCGGGACGCTCAAGCATTGGACCCGCAGCGAGGCCAAGCAGAGTCTCGAAGCGGCAGGTGCGCGCGTGTCGTCGTCGGTGTCTTCCCGGACGGGCTTCCTGCTGGTAGGGGAAGGGGCGGGCAGCAAACTGGAGAAGGCGCGATCGCTTGGCGTGACGATTATCGACGAGGAGGACGCGAAGAAGATGCTCGGAGCTAGCGATGGGTGAGGATGACAAGGGGCGGATTGTCGTGGTCGATGACGATGCGGGTGGACGTCAGGCGATGTCTCGTGCGCTGAGAAAGGTCGGCTATGACGTGGCCCCCTTCGGGGATGGTCTCGAGGCGTTGGCTTTCCTTCGAGAGCACCCGAACGTCGCTCTCGTGGTGACGGATCTCAAGATGCCCGGTCTTGATGGCATCGAGGTCCTCCGTCGCGCCCGGGAGATGGTGCCCGATATCGGTGTCTTGATGGTGACAGCGTTTGGCTCGGTCGAGACGGCGGTCGGAGCCATGAAGTACGGCGCCGAGGACTATCTCGAGAAGCCCGTGAACCTGGAAGTCTTGCGGGGGCGCGTGGCAAACCTCGTGGAAAAGGTGCAACTCGGCCGCGAAGTCAACGAATTCAAGGCGGTTGAGCGCATCGTGGAGGACCGAGGGTCCTTCGAAGGGATGATCGGGATTTCGACCCCGATGCTCGAGCTGTTCCGCAAGATTCAACAGGTCTCTCCGACCCGTTCCTCGATCTTGATCCTCGGCGAGTCCGGCACGGGCAAGGAACTCGTGGCCCGCGCGATCCACCGGCACTCCGCTCGCTCGGCAGAGACCTTCCTTCCGGTGGACTGTGCGGCCATTCCCGCCGAGATTCTCGAGTCGGAGCTCTTCGGCCACGAGCGGGGTTCTTTTACCGGAGCCCAGGCACGAAAGCTCGGGAAGTTCGAGATGGCGGATGGCGGGACGCTCTTTCTCGATGAGTTGGGTGAACTCCCCCTGTCGCTGCAGGCGAAGCTGCTGCGCGCCCTGGAGTCGAAGACCTTCATGCGTGTGGGAGGCTCCCAGGAAATCCAGGTCGATGTGAGGCTGGTCGCTGCGACGAATCGCGACCTGCTGGTCATGGCGAACGAGGGTGGATTTCGCGCCGATCTCTACTACCGCCTCGCGGTGGTCAACCTGCGGATTCCGCCGCTCAGGGAGCGTCGAGAGGATATTCCTGCCCTCGCGAGCGCATTCCTCGAGCGCTTCGCACGGGAGAACGAGCGCGAGGAGCCGAGGATCACGCCGGAGGCCCTGCAGGTGCTCAAGTGGGCACCCTGGCCGGGCAACGTGCGCGAACTGCGGAACCTCTGCGAGTCGCTATCGATCCTGCACTCGGGGCAGGAGATTCAGCCGCAGCAACTCCCGGAGAACCTGCGGCAGGCAGCCCAGGATGCGAGTGTGGCGGGTCCCGGGGCAGGGAGTTCGGGGGCACATGGATCCCTGGTTGGCCGAACGATGGAGGAGATCGAGCGGGAGGTGCTTCTCAGAACCCTCGAAAGAACCGGTGGGAACCGAACGCAGGCCGCCGAGATGCTTGGGATCGGACTCCGAACCCTGCAGAGGAAGATCAAGCAGTACCGTAAGGAAGGATTCTCGGTGATAGACGCCGAGTTATGAGACCGAAGTCGCCCGCTTTCCGGGCCAGACCCAGGAGATACACATGAGTAAAGGACAGTTCATCACGTTGACCCTCCTGCTTGCCGTGGCGGTTGCCGCCGGGGCTGTCGTGGGTTCTTTGCTGAACCCGGTTCATGCCGTTTCTGCGCAGGAATTGCGCTTGGTGCCCTCTCCCGCGACCGGGGCCGCGATTGTGACGCCTTCCTTCGCAGACTTGGCGGAACAGGCGATCCCATCCGTCGTGCTCGTGCGTAACGAGACGACCCGGCCTGCGGATCCCCATGCTTCGATTCCGAACCTTCGGCGTTTCTTCGGAGGTCCCTTCAATCAAGAGGGAAAGAAGGCGGACCCGCGTCGCGGTTTTCAGCTCCAGGGCACGGGCGCCGGGTTCTTCGTTTCCAAGGACGGCTTCCTGCTGACCAACAAGCATGTGGTCGAGAAGGCCGAGAGGTTGAGGATCGACCTGAGCGATGGGGAGCGTTTGGACGCCAAGCTGATCGGGATCGATCCCGCACTCGACATCGCCTTGCTCAAGGTCGAGGCAGATCGAGACTTCCCGGCGTTGCCGCTCGGTGACAGCGACGGGTTGCGGGTCGGCGAGTGGGTTGTAGCGATTGGGAATCCTGTCGGATTCAACGGCTCGGTGACGGTTGGCGTCGTCAGCGGGAAGGGTCGTCGTCTCGACTTCGATCCGAACAACCTGAGCTCCTATATCCAGACCGATGCGGCGATCAACTTCGGCAACTCTGGTGGGCCCCTGATCAACGCTCGCGGCGAGGTGGTTGGGATCAGCACGGCCATCATGCGGGGCAACACCGTGTCTCCGATCATGGGCATGCAAAAGCAGCTCGAGGGACTGGGATTCGCCCTGCCGATCTCCAAGGTCACGCGCGTCCTCGATCAGCTCGCCAAGACGGGAACGGTTCGCCGGGGTTATCTCGGTGTGACCATCGCCGACGTCGATGAGGATGCGGCGGAGTGGGGTGGACTGGGCGACGCGCAAGGCGCGCTGGTGACCGATGTCGCTCCCGATCGGCCCGCCGCGCGTGCGGGGGTTGAGGCGGGAGACGTGATCCGGAAGGTCAACGGCAAGACGATCGCGGGTCGAGATGAGCTCGTTCAGTCGATCTCCAGCCTGCTGCCCGACGAAACCGTTCGCCTCGGCATCTGGCGCAAGGGGAAGGAACTCGACATCGACGTGACGCTGACCGAACGCCCGGCGGGTCCCATCGACGAGCGCGGGCCGCAGGCCGAAGAGGCTGATCCCGAGACGGAAGAGGCTGTCGGCCTCGGCTTTACGGTTCGCCCGATGCCACAGTCGATGAAGGACGACGGTTTTGGCGGACTGCTGATCTATGACGTGGATCCGGCTTCCAGCGCCTACGAGAAGGGCGTGCGGCCCGGTGGCATCCTCACCGATGTCAACGGGACGCCGATTCGCACGGTCGCCGACTATCGAGAGGCGCTGCGCGATGTCAAGGCTGGTGCCGTCGTGAGGATCAGTATTTCGGATTCCTCCGGTGCTACGGCAATGATCTTCTTCCGGGCACCGAGTGCAGGGAGCGAATAATGGGCGATTCCGCTCGGCGGGCCACGGTGCTCGTCGTCGACGACGAGCCGGCCATTCGGGAGGCTTTGCGTCTCGTACTCGAGGATGAGTACTCGATCGTCGAAGCCGCGGACGGGAAGGAAGCCGTGCGGATGGTCCTCTCCCGTCCGCCGGATGCCCTCCTGCTGGACATCATGATGCCAGAGATGTCGGGGCTCGATGCACTGACCGAGATCAGGAGTCGTGGGGTCGACATCCCAATCCTGGTTATATCAGGTCATGCGACGATCTCCACGGCCGTGGAGGCACTCAAGCGTGGTGCGCAGGACTTTCTCGAGAAGCCGCTCGAGCGGGAGATCGTGTTGCGGCGGCTTGCGGGCGTGCTCGAGAGGGCGCGCCTGCGAGAGACCGTGGAGGCGCAGAAGGCGGAGGAGGGCGATCGTTGGCGACTGATAGGTGAAAGCGCCGCCATGGAAGAGGTCCGCGACGTCATCAGCCGCGTCGGCCCCACCCAGGCGACCGTCCTGATCACGGGAGAGTCCGGCACCGGCAAGGAACTGGTGGCCCGTGCGATCCACGAGGCGTCCACCCGAAGTGACGCCCCTTTCATCAAGGTCAACTGCGCCGCAATTCCCGATGAACTCATCGAGTCGGAGCTCTTCGGTCACGAGAAAGGATCGTTCACCGGAGCGGGCAGCCGGCAGAAGGGACGCTTCGCGCGGGCGCACGGGGGCACGATCTTTCTCGACGAGATCGGGGACATGTCGCTCAAAACACAGGCCAAGGTCCTGCGCGCGCTGCAGGACGGCGAGATCGAACCCCTGGGCGCGGGTCAGCCGATTCGAGTCGATGTCCGGGTTCTGGCGGCGACGAACAAGGCCTTGCGTCATGAGATCGCCGAGGGGAACTTTCGCGAGGATCTCTTCTATCGATTGAGTGTGCTCCCCGTTCACCTGCCGCCGCTGAGAGAGAGGGCAGGAGACCTTCCGTTGCTGGTCGCTCACATCTCCTCTCTGGTGTGTCGCGAGAACAATTTCCGGCCGCGCCAGATGACGCCAGCCGCCATCGATCGCTTGGCAGCGCACGCCTGGCCCGGCAACGTGCGGGAGCTGCGCAACTACATCGAGAGGGCGATCATCCTGGTCCGGAGTGACGAAATCGATGCTGCGGATCTCCCGCCTCTCGAGGATGTTCCCCAGGGCAGCGGAGAGAGCCTGATGGAGATCCCGACCCTGCGGGATTTCAAGGAGGCCTCGGAGCGGGAATATCTGCGCCGGCGTCTCGAGGAGCACGACTGGAATATCACGCGTACGGCGCAGGCCATCGCGACTCCCCGGTCGAACCTGTACAAGCGCCTCGAACATCATTCCCTCGCCAGATTGGCAGGCGGTGAGCGTTCGTGATGGCCTTCCTACGGGGTGTTGTGCGGGTCTTGGCCCGCAGTGTTCATGAGTCTTCGAGCCGATCCGCCGTAGGAGCATGCTGGGTTACCCGCACCTAGGTCTGACTGTCCGAGGTGTACTTGGTTGGTACTCCGCAGGGTGTTCAGCGCCGAGCACGGGCAAGAGGGCCCGAAGGGCCCGGCCAGCGTGCAGACACGGCGTTTCGGCCGAAGGATTCAATATTCAAGAGGGTTAGGGCCAATGCAATTGAGCTAAGGCTCGAATGCGTAGGGACCAGCCTGTAGGGACCAGCCTGTAGGGACCAGCCTGTAGACCAGCCTGTAGGGACCAGCCTGTAGGGACCAGCCTGTAGGGACCAGCCCGAGCGGAGCGAGGCCGGTCCGGTCGCGCGAAGCGCGGCTGCCGAAG
>JANTFM010000085.1 GCA_024763475.1 Acidobacteriota bacterium
CGCCTCCTCGATCTCTACTGTGGGATGGGCCTGGGTTCGCTTGCCACGACCGGTGAGGAGGTGCGGATCCTCGGCGTGGATGCGAATCCGGCCAGCATCGAACGCGCGCGCGCTGCTGCATCCCGCGCGGGCCGCCTTAACGCCGAATTCGTCCGGGGAGATGCGGGTGTCCAGCTCAAGGAGCTTGCCGCACGAGGCGCACACTTTGATCGGATCGTGATGAATCCGCCCCGCTCCGGGATGGGAGCAGGAGCCGTGCCGCAGGTGCGCAGCCTGGGAGCGCAGTGCCTCGTGCTGGTCTCATGCCATCCTGCAGCCATGGCCCGGGACCTGGCCGCTTTCGTGAGCGGAGGCTTCCGCGTGACACGGGTCCATGCGGTGGATATGTTCCCGCAGACACCACATCTCGAAGCGGTCGCACAGTTACTGCCCGCTCCGGACAGGCCTCAATCGTGACCCTGCTTCGCAGCCTCCTCACCTTGATTCTGTGCGCACCCTTCACGCTGGCGGCAGCGGAGTGCCCGGCGGATGGCGGGGCTCGACTCCAACAGACGCGCCTCGAGTTGTCGGCGATGGCGCGGGACGCCATGCACACGAACTCCCCGCGTTGCGTCAAGCTCGGCGCTGCACTCGCCGACAGTCTCGACCGCAGCGGCGCGGGCGCGTGTGCGGCGGCTCGCAAGCTCGACGACGAGACGGGGGCCGAGTTTTGCTCACTACGCTCGCTCCTCGAGTGGCGCTGCGGGCGGCCACGTGCCGCACACGCCTCCGCCCTGGAGGCCCTGCGGCAGGATGAAGACCAGACCCTCGCGTGGACCGTTCTCGGACGGGTCCTCGAGGCGCGCTTCCACGACGCGGCAGCACGGCATGCCTATCAGGAGGCGCTGACACGGGTTCCGGGCGAGCCTGGCGCGCTGATCGGCATGGCCCACCTTGCGCAGAGTCGTGGGAGGCGCCGCGAGTTCCTCGAGCGTTATATCGAGGCTGGAGAGGGCCGGGGAGAGCGCGGCGAACGCCTGCGAAGCGCCCGGGAAAACCTCGCGCTGAGCTGCGCGCTCGGGGATCGCCCGGTCTGGGTCGTCGACTCGGCGAATCTACCCGGAAGCCTGCCTCTGCGCCCGATCGCCGATCGGCCGGGCGATCTGCGCGCTTACCTGATCAACCTGCATCTCGGGTCAAAACGAACGATTCCCACCTTGCTGGACTCGGGTGCCTCAGGCCTTCACCTCTCGCCGAAGACCGCCCAACGCGCGGGTGTCGAATTCCTGAGCGAAGGACGGCTCTACGGCGGTGGGGGAAGCGGCGAACACCAGATCGAGCGTGGCATCGTCAAGACCGTAGACCTCGGCGTCCTCGTCTACCACGACGGACTGGCGGCAGTCGCCTCCCGCTCTCTCCACCCTCGAGGACGCTACACAGCGATCATTGGGATGGACCTCCTGGGTGGACTCGAATTGGTCTTCGATCCGGGGGCTTCCCGGCTCTCCGTTGCCCCTCTCGAACAGGACCCTGTCTGCGAGGACCCCCTTCTCGCGAACCCCTGGCCCGACGATCCGTCCCTAGTCCCTATCCTGCGCGTGGAGGGACAACTTCTCGTTCCGCTCCGGCTATCGCACGAGGGTTGGGAGATGGAAACACTCGCCCTCTTCGACACGGGTGCGTCGAAGAGTTTGGTGGACCTGAGCCTGGTGTCGAGCGCGCGCGGGTTCCGGCGTTCCGGCCGAAAACGAGCCCGGGGCTACGGGGGAACGATGGCGCTCGAGGGCGAAATCCACAGCCTCGAACTTTCTCTCGGGGAGCACCACTCCACCCTGCGTCGCGTTCCGGTCATCGATCTCTCGAAGCGCGCTGCCCTCGCTGGGATCCGAGTGGGTGCACAGCTGGGTCTCGATGTCCTCTCTCACGAGGTCTGCGAGATCGACCTGCGCTACGGAATGCTGCGCATCAGATAGCGTCTCCCGTCGGCACCTAGGCCTGAGCTGTCGAGGAACTCGGCTTCGGGCGCTTGGGGATCGCACCGTGCTGCCTCTCGTAGCGAGTGATGTTCTCTTCGAGTGTGTCGAGAAGAGCGCGAGCGTGAGCGGGAGCCGTGATGATGCGGGAGACGATCTGCGGCCCCGGAGGAAAGTCCGCAACAAAGTCCAGGATGAACTCGTCCCGGCTATGCGCCACGATGACCTTATTGGCGTAGACGCCGCGATGGGTCTCCTCGGATATCCCGATATTGTACTGCCCGCGCACCTTCTTCTTTGCGCCATCCTTCTCCGACATGACGGTCTTCCTTTCTGATTCGTGTTCACGCGCACCATAGCGCTTTCTACGCGGGCAAATCCCCGTTCCGCAGGACACCACCGAGAGCCAGCACGGCTCCCTCGACGGCCAGGCGCGGGTTCCTGTTGAATCTCGCCAGCTCTCCCGCGAGGCGATCGACAAGCACCGCGCGCTGGCCCGAGGAGCCGATGAGGAGCTCGGCAACGCCGGAGAGGCGTTCACTGGTCCCCACTTCGAGGAGCAGGGGGTCCGCGGTCACGGCGCTTGCTGCCAAGTCTCTCAGTATCGTCAGCAGCAGTTCGAGCGACAAGCGCGCAGACGAAGCCTCTCCCGCAAAGGCCTCGCTTGCCGCGACCGCCAAAGCCCCAGCCCTCTCGCCCTGGCTCAATCGCTCGAGAATCGCCACCCAGGTTTCGATCGCACGGACACGCGCCTGGAGATCGAGATCTGCCGCGAGAGAGAGGCTGCCCCGGGCGAAATGAGCTCTGCGCTGCGCCTCGTCTTCCGAGAGTCCCATGGCGCGCAGATGACGAACGACAACCGCTTCGCTCAAGCGACGGAACGAGACCCTCCGCAGTCGGGAGCGAAGCGTGACCGGCAAGGCCCAGGGCGCCGCCGTAACGAGGATGAGAACACCGTAAGACGGCGGTTCCTCGACGGTCTTCAACAGTGAGTTCGCTGCCGCGGGCGTCAGCAGGTCCGCCGGCTCGATAATGTAGATGCGCCGCTCGAACTCGAAGGGTCGGCTCGTCATGGACTGGCAGATGTCCCGCGCCTGCAGGATCGAGATCCGGGTCTTTCGCGGGGGAACCGAGATCAGGCCAACATCCGGATAGGCCATCGGGCGATCCTGGGAACTGCTCTTGCTTCTCAGCTCGCTAACGGCGATCGCTCCACGAACACGCTGACAACCGGAACACACGCCGCACGCGTCCAGCCCCTGCCTCGCGGAGCAGACCAGTGCTGCCGCAAAGGCCAAGGCCGTGGTGCGTTTCCCACAACCCTCGGGACCGTGAAAGAGGAGGGGAGGTGGCGTCGCGGGGGTCTCCAGCATCGCGCCAAGCGCGGCGATGGCGCGCTCTTGCCCTTCGATGCTTCCCATCGGAAGCCAGGGGCTCTCAGTCACCGAGCGAGTCCACGGGAACCAAACGTGGGAAGAGGTCGAGGAGCAGACCCACGATCCGCCGGTGCACCGCGAGTGGCTCTCCCGCAGCCTCGACGAGACGTACCCGCTCGGGCTCTCTTTCGGCGATCACCTCGAAACCCCTCCGGACCTTCTCGAAGAAGGAGTAACTCTCGTCGTCGTATCCGGCCTCCTCGCCGATCTCGCGCTCCGCCGCACGCTCAAGCCCCACTCGCGGGGCGAGGTCGAGGAGCAGAGTTCGCAACGGGCGTGTGTCGAGAGGAGGGAGCAGATGCAGCTCTTCGATCAGTTCGGCGGATCGGCCGCGCCCTGAGCCCTGGTAGGCCCTGGTGGAGTCCAGGTAGCGGTCGCAAATCACGATCTCACCCCTTGCGATCGCCGGAAGGATCAGCGACTCAAGATGGTGAGCCCGCGCCGCTGCATAGAGGTAGATCTCGGCCAGTTCCAGCGAGCGCCAGACCTCCGGGTCCTTGAGCAGGCGTCTCAAGGTCGAGCCGACCTTGCCGCCGCCGCCGGGCTCGCGCGTTACGGTGACGACGCACCCGGACGCGCGAAGCGCCCGCGCGAGCAGCGCAGCCTGAGTCGTCTTGCCGGCCCCTTCGATTCCCTCGAAGGTCAGCAGCATGCCATCGTTTCCCATGGAGATACCTCGTGCCATTCGGCCAGATGATTCTATAGAATCGCCGCACGATGTCACCGGCCAAATACAGGAAGGGCCCGGATCGCCGTCGCCGAGCGGCGCTTCGGCGCTATGCGCGCGTGCTGCGGGGCCGGGGTTTCCAGCGGATTGCCGGCGCGGACGAGGCGGGCGCAGGCCCGCTGGCAGGACCGTTGGTCGCAGCGGCCGTTATCCTTCCTCGGGGCGCGCGCCTTCCCGGGGTCGACGATTCCAAGCGCCTCTCGGCGGCAGAACGGACCCACTGGGCGACAGAGATCCGTCGACTGGCAATCGCCTGGACCTGCGCGCACATCTCCGCTGCGGAGATCGACGAAATCGGACCCTACCAAGGGTCGCTTCGCGCGATGGAGAGAGCCGTCGCCGCACTGGAACCCGCTCCCGACTATCTCCTGGTGGATGCGCGTCATTTGCCGGGCTTGTCTCTCCCGCAGGAAGCCTTCATCGGCGGAGATGGTCGCCACCTCGCGATCGCCGCGGCGAGCGTCGTGGCGAAGGATCACCGCGACGCCCTCATGTGCGCGATGGACCTCCGCTACCCAGGCTACGGCTTCGTTCAGCACAAGGGCTATGGCACACCTGCGCATCTTGCAGCGCTGGAAAGACTTGGGCCCTGCCCAGAGCATCGCAGGAGCTATGGACCCGTGCGCCGGGTCGCGGAAGCGCAAGCGCGCCTCTTCTGAGAAGCGCTTGACGCATGCTCACGGCTTGGTTACCGTCATTTACCCGGCGCACTGAACAAGTTTTACTTTTTAGAAAATTCGCTCGCCTGGCGATAAGCAGACCCCTCTTCCGCCCGCCTCTCGGACTCGCGTCAAAGGGGAAGAAAGACCTCACGATTCAAGATGCCCTCATCCGCGCACAACACTCATGAACCACGGGGTCTCGAAGATGACGAGTCATTGGCCGAGGGGGACAATCGAAGTCTGCCGCGCGAGTCCCCAGGCCTCGCCCCCGCTCCCGGGCATGAAGAAAGCTGGCATCGGGCCCTCGAGCGAGGTCGCTGTGTCCATTGCGACGTGCCCCAGGGCTCGGGATGGACCGAGCAGGATGGACCTTTCTGCTGCCGGGGATGCCAGAGCGTCTACTACCTCCTTCACGGAGAGGGGCTTGACCGCTTCTACGACATCGCTGGAGGACGTCAAGCCGCCCCGGCCCTGCTAGGCGCGGACACCTTCGCCTGGCTGGATCGCCTCCTCGTGAGTGCTCCGGCACAAAGCGGAGGCGCGGTCCACCTCTCACTGGATATCCAGGGAGTCCATTGCGCGGCGTGTGTCTGGCTGCTCGAAGAACTCTTCCGCCGTCAGGAGGGAGGGGTCGATCTGCGGATCAACCCTTCGCTGGGGAAGGTCGATATCGTCTGGGATCTCACGAAGGGAGATCTTCGGGACTACCTCAGGGAGGGAGAGAAGTTCGGCTACCGTTTCGGGCCACCGCAGAAAGAAGCTCCCAAGCGATCCCGAGCCGTTCTTTACCGGATGGCGATTTGCATCTCGATCGCCTTGAATGTGATGACCTTCACGCTCTGCTATTACTTCGGTCTGGCGCGAGGCGAAACACTCTACGAGGCCTTCGGACGGATCAACCTCGTTCTCGCAACCATCTCGGTAGCCGTTGGCGGACCGGTTTTCTTCAAGGGCGCGTTCGCGTCGCTTCGCCAACGGATTGCGCACCTGGATCTTCCGATCGCAACGGGAATGGCTCTCGCGTACCTTGGTTCCGTCTGGGCGTACTTCAGCACGGGACCCGAGGGGGCTTATTTCGATAGCCTGACCATCTTTATTGCCCTGATGCTCATTGGTCGCTTTGCCCAGGAGCGCATCCTTGAGCGGAACCGCAACAGCTTGCTCGCCTCGAGCGGTGCAGAGCAGATCTTCGTCAAGCGGCAGGAACGAGGCGAGCTCAACGCCGTTCCCGCACCGGCCATCGTGCAGCAGGACGAACTCTGGGTTGCCCCCGGCGACCTCGTCCCGGTGAGCAGCACCCTCCTGCACCGCGACGCCGAGTTGAGCCTTGACTGGATCACCGGTGAGTCCGAACAGCGGAGCTTCGAAGCAGGCGACACGGTGCCAGCGGGAGCGTTCAATGCCGGTGAGCGGGGACTCACCGTGGTCGCACTGGAGGACTTTGCCGACTCCAGGCTGCACGAACTCCTCCGCACGGGGCCGAGTCCCAGTGCCGAGGACGGGTGGCGCCCGGCCTGGTGGGGCCAGATCGCCAGTTGGTACGTTCTCGCGGTTCTTGGGCTCGGGATGCTTGCCTTTCTCGTCTGGCTCCCCGCCGGATCCCGCGAGGCCATTAAGGTCACGGTGGCCCTTCTCGTCGTGACCTGTCCCTGCGCACTCGGCCTGGCAGCTCCTCTCGCCGAGGAACTGACTTTCTTTGCCCTGCGGCGGCGAGGCGTCTTCGTGCGGCACGGGGAGCTCATGGACAAGGCCCTCGCTGTGCGTAAGGTCCTCTTGGACAAGACCGGGACTCTGACCCTCGGCCGGCTCGCTTTGGACTCGGAGTCCCGCCAGACACTGGCGAGTCTCAACGAGGCGGATCGCGCCACGCTTCGCCTGCTCGTCACGCGTAGCAACCACCCCGCGAGCCGAAGCCTCGCTCACGCGTTGGGCCCCTCCCAGGGGGAGACGCCCGCTTCGCCGGCACCGGCGAGGGTAGACGATCTCGTCGAGCTTCCGGGGCAGGGCCTGTCCCTAGAGCTTGACGACCATTGTTACCGCTTGGGGAAGGTAGACTTCGCATGTGGAAAGGACGAGGAGCGGCTGGGAGACGACCGAGTGTCCCGTCACACTCCTTTGCCGCCTTCTTCGCCAGCCCTGGACCTCTCCAGCGGCGCGACGGCGTCTCCGCAGACGCCCGGCATCCGGCCTCCGGCCCGCCGTGCCAGTGCCACCGACAACTCGCCGGCGGATGCCATGACGGGGTCACGAGGCGAACGCTCGACTCTCTTCACGCGCGACGGCAAGGTTCTCGCCAGGTTCTCCTTCCGGGAGGACTTCAAGACCGATGCGGCCGCTGAGATTCGCCGCCTCCATGCCGATGGCTTCGAGGTCTGGCTGCTCAGCGGAGACCTCAACGAGAAGGTCGCGGCCGCCGCGCAGGATCTTGGACTCGGCGAAGCTTTTGCGATCGGGGAACTTACGCCGGAGGCCAAGGCAACCCTGGTGGCCAGGCTCGATGAGAACGATACGCTGATGGTGGGGGACGGCCTGAACGACAGCCTGGCCTTCGAAGCCGCCCTCTGCGCAGGGACACCCGCCGTCGACCGTCCGGTACTCCCTGGAAAAGCCGACTTCTATTTCCTGGGGGATGGCATCGCTGCGGTCCGCTGGACTCTGGCCGCAGCGAAACGGCTGAGACGAATTGTTCAAGATAATCTTGTCGTGGCTGTGGTATATAACATCATCGCGGTAGGGCTATGTTTTGCCGGGCTGGTAACGCCGGTGGTGGCCGCCGTCCTGATGCCGATCAGTTCGATCAGTGTGGTGGTGCTGACAGGGCTTCGTTTGTCCGGGAGACGGCTAGGATGGTAGTCATCATCTTGTTGGTCGCGCTGAGCTTGGTGCTCGTCGTGGCAGGGTTGTTTTTTTTTGGATTGCGCCTTCGGGATGGCGACTTCGAGCATGGCGACCGCCTGTCGCTGCTGCCACTCGAAGAAGATGAGATAGCGGAAGACGGGGTGGGTCATGAACCCCTCGCCCCACAGGAACAGGAAGGAGATGCTCTCAATGGGAACCAGTAGCGCGACAACACATCGGGTTGTCTACGATGACGACATCGTTCGAGCGTTTTCCATCGTCACCATGGTCTGGGGTGTGGTGGGACTGCTCGTTGGTGTGCTCGTCGCAACACAGTTGTCTTTCTGGCAGGCGAATTTCGGTCTTGAGTGGCTGAGCTTCGGCCGCCTGCGGCCCTTGCACACGAACGCGGCGATCTTCGCATTCGTCGGCAACATGATGTTCGCGGGGATCTACTACTCAACCCAGCGCCTGCTGAAAGTCCGCATGGCCTCCAAACTCTTGGGCTGGATCCACTTCTGGGGCTACCAGCTGATCATTGTTGGTGCTGCCGTGACCCTCCCGCTCGGACTGACCCAAAGCAAGGAGTACGCCGAGCTGATCTGGCCGATCGACGTCCTGGTCACGGTGATCTGGGTCGTGTTCGCCATCAACTTCTTCTGGACTCTGGCGATCCGAAACGAGCGGAACCTCTACGTCGCGATCTGGTTCTACATCGCCACCATCGTCACGATCGCCGTGCTTTACATCGTCAACAACCTCCAGTTGCCAACGAGTTTCCTGCACAGCTACCCGATCTATGGCGGCGTTCAAGACGCACTGGTCCAATGGTGGTACGGGCACAACGCGGTCGCGTTCTTCCTCACGACACCCATTCTCGGCATCATGTACTACTACATTCCGAAAGCGGCTGAGCGTCCGGTCTATTCCTACCGGCTCTCCGTCGTCCACTTCTGGTCCCTGATCTTCCTCTATATCTGGGCCGGACCTCACCACCTGCTCTTTTCGGCGCTTCCCGACTGGGCCCAAACCCTGGGTATGATCTTCTCGGTGATGCTCTGGGCCCCCTCCTGGGGCGGCATGCTCAACGGGCTGCTCACGCTTCGCGGCGCCTGGGACAAGCTGCGAGACGATCCGATCATCAAGTTCTTCGTTGTCGCCGTGACCTTCTACGGCATGTCGACCTTCGAGGGACCGCTGCTCTCGATCAAGAGCGTCAGCGCCCTTGGCCACTACACCGACTGGATCATCGGCCACGTCCATGGCGGCACCCTCGGTTGGAACGGCTTCATGGCCATCGGCATGCTCTACTGGATGGTGCCACGCTTGTGGAATACGACGCTTTTCTCCAAGAAACTGGCGGAGATTCATTTCTGGATCGGCACGATCGGCATCCTGCTCTACATCTCCTCGATGTGGGTCAGTGGGATCAGCCAGGGCCTCTTCTGGCTGGCACTCGATGGTGACGGTTTCCTCAAGTACCCCGATTTCATCGAAGGCTTGATTTCTTCTCGCTTCATGTATCAGATGCGCCTGATCGGCGGCGTCCTCTACTTCTTGAGCTTCCTCCTTGGAGTCTACAACCTGGCACGAACCATTCGCTCCGGCAGAAAGGTCAACGGAGAAACCACGGTCAAGGGTTCCCTCGAGCCTGATTCTCGCTTCAACTGGAAGGTGATGTTCGGGGCGCCCGTGATCTACTCGGCCCTCGTCCTCATCCTGTCCTTCGTACTGGGCGGCTTCGGAATGGTCGGTGCTGCGGTGGCCCTCGGCGGCTTGGCCGTCGTGGTGGTCGCCGCGATGCTCGGCGTGGGGCTCGTCCGCGACGATCACACGAAGCAATGGCACTACCGGCTCGAGGGCAACTGGTGGGTTTTCTCCATCCTCGTGCTGCTCGCCATCCTGATCGGCGGCATCGTCGAGATCATCCCGACCATCGTCATTGCGAACAAGGCACCCCTCGAAGCGCTCAACACCGAGACAGGCGAACCCAACCCCTATCTGCAGCAACCCTACAGCCCGCTCGAACTCGAGGGACGGGACATCTACGTTCGCGAAGGGTGCTACCTCTGTCACAGCCAGATGATTCGCCCCTTCCGCTCCGAAACCTTGCGCTACGGTGACTACTCGCGCCTGGAGGAGTCGATCTACGATCACCCCTTCCAGTGGGGGTCCAAGCGCACCGGGCCCGACCTCGCCCGGGTCGGGGGGCGCTACGGCAACATGTGGCACTATCTGCACCTCCGCGATCCGAGGAACACATCGCCAGGGTCCAACATGCCGACCTACGCGTTCATGACGGATCGCAAGGTCAAACTCGACGGCACGGCCCACAAGATGGAGGTCCTCGCGAGGCTCGGTGTGCCTTACGAAGCTGCGGACTTCGCGGCGGCCAAGCAGACAGCTTTGAGCCAGGGGGGGCTGATTTCCGCCGACCTCGAGAGTCAGGGCGTTGAGGTCGAGCCGGACAGTGAGCTTGTCGCACTGATCTCCTATCTGCAGAGACTTGGTCGGGGACCGCAACCCGTGGCTCCGGACGCGGGGGGTAGCGCGGCCCTCGGAGCCCGCTGATGTTCCAGCGGCTCTTTGCAGACGACACTCTGGCGGTCTGGCCACTGGTGGGACTGGTTCTCTTCGTGACCTTTTTCGTTGGCGTGTTGTTCTATGTGATCTTCGTCCTCAAGGACAAGAAGAAGGTCGAACAACTCTCATCGCTTCCGCTGGAAGGGGAGAGCTTCAGCAGTGATAGCGCTGCTGAACGGAGGACTCGCTGAAATGAGCGACAAGAAACAAGGCGATGACGGCTACCAGCACGATCAGGTTCTTAGCCATGCGTTCGATGGAATCGAGGAGTACAACAATCGCCTACCCAACTGGTGGTTGTTTACGCTCTACGCGTCCATCATTTTTGCCTTCGGCTACTGGCTCTACTACGAGACCTTCGTGGTGGGCCCGGGCCAGGAAGCCGCATACGAGCAAGTGATGCAGAAGGCCGCGGAGGCCGAGCTTGCGCGAGCCAGCGCAGGCGGACTCAACGACGAGTCGCTGCTGATGATGGCAGGAATGCCGGACAAGGTTGCGGAGGGTGCCCAAATCTTCAAGACCTACTGCGTCGCCTGCCATCTGGAGAAAGGGCAGGGTAGCGTTGGACCGAACCTTACGGACGAATTCTGGATCCACGGACCCAAGCCGATGAATATCCACGAAACCGTCACGAACGGCGTGCTCGCGAAGGGGATGCCCCAATGGGGGCTTCAGTTGGGGCCGAAGCGCGTCGAAGCCGTCGTGTCTTTCGTCCTGACAATCAAGAATACGCAGGTACCGGGCAAGCCACCCCAGGGTGAACGGCATGCGGCGGAAGACACCGCGCCCGAGGACAGCGAAGCTCCCGCGGGAGACGCGCCCGGCGGAGACGCCTGAGTCGACTTGAACCGGGTTCCTGGGGCCGGAGGTATGGACGCGAAGATGAGCGACAAACAAACGAGCAAACGCCCGGCGAAGCGACGGCCGGACTTGGACACGGTCTACAGCATCAACCAGGACGGTTCTCGCAACTATTTGCATCCCGCCGATGTCAAGGGACGCTGGCAGACCCGCAAGAACATCATCTTCGCCGTCCTGGCCGCGCTCTACCTGGTGATGCCCTGGATCACGATCGCCGGAAACCCGATGATACGTTTTGATCTTCCGGGACGCGCTGCTTATCTCTTCGGTGCCACCTTCACGAACCAGGATTTCTACCTCGCGTACTTCATCATCAGCGGCATCGGCTTTGCGCTCTTCGTGCTGACCTCGCTCTGGGGCCGTGTCTGGTGCGGTTACTTCTGCCCGCAAACGGTCTTCCTGGAGGGTTTCTTCCGTCGCATCGAGCGCTGGATTGAGGGTCCGCGAAATCGAAGAATTCGCCGCAACCTCGGTCCCATGACCTTTGACAAGTTTTGGCGCAAGACGCTCAAGCAGGGCATCTACCTCCTCTTGGCGACCGTGATAGCCCACGCGTTTCTCGCTTACTTCATCCCCGTTAGGGAGCTACTGGCCATCGTCCCGGACGGGCCTCAAGCCCACATGAGCGCCTTCTTGTGGACCATCTTCTGGACGGCCGTACTCTACTTCGACTTCGCCTGGTTCCGGGAGCAGACCTGCCTGATCATCTGCCCCTACGGCAGGCTCCAGTCCACACTGATCGACAAGTCCACCATCATCATCGGTTACGACCAGAAGCGCGGTGAACCTCGAGACCGGGCGAAGAACGTGGGAGGGGATTGCATCGACTGTTTCCGCTGTGTCGAGGTCTGCCCCACCGGAATCGATATTCGCAACGGCTTGCAGCTCGAATGCGTGGGATGCGCGAACTGTATCGATGCCTGCAATGACGTGATGCGGAAAATGGGAAAAGCGGAAGGTTTGGTCCGCTACGACTCGGAACTCGGATTCGAGAGTGGGCAGAGGAAATTCTTCCGGCCGAGAGTTGTGCTCTATCTCGTGCTGGGCCTGGTCGGCATGACGGTCTTCTCGGCGAGCATCCTGCGGCGGGCGCCGTTCCAAGCCAACATGCTGCGCTCCTCTTCGGTCCCCTTCGTCATCGAAGAGGATTCGATCCGTAACATCTACAATCTGAGCATCCAGAACAAGACGGTGGAGGCCAAGACCTACGTCATCACCCCCGCCAGCCCAAAGCCGGGCGCGCCAAGCCCCGAGTTCATCATTCCCCAGCCGGAGCTTCACCTCGGAGGCCTGCAGGATACGCAGGTTCCGATCTTCGCCGTGATCCCGCGCAAGGAATACCATTCGGCCTTCCAGATCGTGTTTCAGGTGAGCGAACCCTCTTCGGGGTACACTCGAGATGTCGAAGTTCGCTTCCGAGGACCGTAAAATGAAGGCTTGGCTGCGGGACCGCCCCTGGATCTGGATCGCCCTCTTTCTCGCTTTCCTCCTGGCGAGTGGCGCGGCAACCCTCATTATCGCCGAACTGAACCACCCGATCATCATTCCGCACTAGTGTCCCTGCAACAGGATCGGTAGGGCTTCCACTCGGGCGCCATGAAGCGTAGAGTGGGATTGCGACACGGGCGATCCGGGCTTGCCCCGGGTCGGGCCTGAAGGGATCACCGGCCACGTTCCACGGGGCACCCGCACCCTCGCCGCGATCTCCCGTGTCGTCGATAGGGGTGTGCGGAATGACTCGTTCCCCAAAGCGCGGAGGCCGAAGGGCTCGTCGCGGAACACAACAACCCAAGACCCTTAACCCGGAATATGCATGAGCCCTTCGTTCGAAACAGCGTATCTGCACACTGGCCGGGCCCTTCCGGGCCCTCGCACCCGTACTCGGCTCAAACAGCCTGCGGAGTACCATACAGGTACACCTCGGCTGTTTGAGCCGACCTGCGGGCACGCCAGCGTACA
>JANTFM010000086.1 GCA_024763475.1 Acidobacteriota bacterium
TGAGAGTCGCCACCAGAGGATCGTATGAATTTCGCACTGCGTGCGCTTTCAAGAACTTCAGGTATTTCCAACTTGGCAAGCTACCAGAGCCGGGGGGCACCCACAGATTCTGCCAAGGACCCGCTATTCGTAGCGGACGACCCAGGCTTCGCCTTCGGCTGCGCCGTGGCTTACAGGTGCACATCCTCTCCGAGTTCCGCCTTCAGGAACTCGGCGAGACGCCGTTTGAGCTTGTTCTCGGCCTGCCGCATCGCCTCGCGGGTCACCGAGTACATCTCGCCCAACTCTTGGAGCGTCTTGGGCTCGTCCGCCGCCAGGCGCAGGTCCAGGATCGCGCGATCCCGCTCGGGGAGATCCACGCGGAAGCGCGCCAACGCCTGATCGATCTTCTCGCGCAGATCGCTCAAGGCGACCTGCTCTTCCGCGCTCCTCCCACCCGCCGGCAGGACATCCGCGAAGGTGCGCTCGCCGTCTTCTCCCAGGGGAGCATCAACGGAGAGATCGCTCGAAGACAGGGCCTTGTCGACCTCGACAACATCTTCTTCCGAGACACCGAACTTCGCGGCCAGCAGCTTCGGGGTCGGCTGAACGCCCTGGGACTCGAGCTTGCGCTGCTCCTTGCGCAGGTTGTAGAGCAGCTTGCGGCGCGCATTGGTCGTGCCCACGCGAACCAGGCGGGCATTATCGAGCAGGAACTTCAGCATGTAGGCCTTCGCCCACCAGGCGGCGTAGGTCGAGAATTTGACGCCCTGGGCGGGATCGTAGCGCTTGAGCGCCTCCATCAGACCGACGTTGCCCTCTTGGATCAGGTCCCAGACATTGCGAAAGGCCCGGCGGTACATCAACGCCAGCTTGACCACGAGCTTCAGGTTCGCGGTCACCAGCTTCTTCGCCGCCTCCTGATCACCGGACTCGCGGTACTTGCCCGCGAGTTCCCACTCCGCCTCCGGCTCGAGATCCGGAACGGTCCTGACCTCCTGGATGTAACGCGCCAGCGGGTCTGCCGGAACCGGCAGAATCTCGGTGCGCACCGGTGCCAGCGCAGCGCTGGGAACATCGATGACGGTGAGCTGCTCTTCGTCGCCCGGATCGTCCCCGGAACCCTCCTCCTCATCAACGATCTCCACCGATAGAAGCTCAGGCTCCTCCACGGGAAGGGGCTCGTGCTCCTCGGGCAGCTCGTCGCTGGAATCCGGCGGGTCCGGGTCACGGATCATGCGTTGATCACCTTCTCTTCGCAGATCCCGCGGAAGAAGCAGCGGGAGCAACGCCAGTCTGCGGGAGCCGCGGGAAAGTCCTGCTCGACCGCGACGTTGACCGCGGGATTCTCGAGCGCGCCGATCATGCTGCGGATCGACTCGAGGATCTTATCCTGGGCGAGAGCGAGGGTCTCTTCGCTGACCTCGCAAACCTTCTCCGGATTCTCCAGCCGCAGGTAGACCTCGCGCACCCTGAGTGCCTCGAGCTCCACGTTCCAGTTGCGCTGGGCGTAGATCGCGTATCCCGTCATCTGGGTCGGGTTCTCCGGGGTGACCCTCCGGCCCGTCTTCCAGTCAAGGATGTGGACCGAGCCTTCCGCGTCGCGGTAGGCCAGGTCGATCTTCACCCAGACCGGCACCCCGTGAAACTCCCAGCTATCGAGATCCTCGATCCCGAGAATCTGACCCGCGTCAAGCGATTGGACGTCGGGGAGATAGGACAATTGTCCCCAGCGATGGAACATCTCGACCGCGTCGTCTGCGGCAGCCTTCCAGGCCGAGGGCTCCGGCACGGGCCCGTACTCGTGCTCGTGGAAGCGCACGAGCGTGCGATAGTCCCGTCGCTGCTTCGCCAGATCGTCCCGGCTGGCAACGTAATCCCCGCGCATGCGTTCGAGCATCTGCTCCCGCACCCGATCGAGATCGACGATCTCACCCGCACGCACCGCCTTGAGGGCGCTCTCGATCGCGTCGTGCACACAGGAACCGATCCACATGGGTACAGAGGTCATCGAACGCAGACGCTTGGCTTCGAAGCCCCGCGCGCGATCCGCCCCCCGGGCCTTGCCCAGCGCCAGGTAGTAATGAAAAAAGTAGGCACGCGGGCAGTCTTCGAACATGCCGTGCCGGGACGCCGACCATGAGAAACCCCGCGGAACCTGCTCGCTCATCCTGATCTCCCCTGGCCCTCCGCAGGAGCGTCGACCAGCAGTTTCACCAGCGGCTCGTCCGCCGCTAACAGCGGCAGGGCCATCATCTCAGACGGCCGGAACCAGCCGAACTCGGCGACCTCGATCGTCCTGGGTTCTCCCTCTACGATCGAAGCCCTGAGAAAGTTCAATTCTACCGTCCGTTCGGGATAGCGGTGCCGAATCACCGTCACCAAATCCCCCGGCGATACGACAATACCGAGTTCTTCCTCGAGTTCCCGGACAAGAGCCCTTGCGAGCGTTTCGCCGGCCTCGACTTTGCCCCCGGGAAACTCCCACATGTTGGCACCGTGGCCGTGGGGCAGGCGCTTGCTGAGGAGGTAGCTGCCATCCCTTTCGATGACCGCCGCCGCAACCCGGACTTGGATGGAATCGCCCAATTCGTGACCCCCAACGCTCGCTGATCCCCGTTTCCGGATGGTATCGGCGCCAACACCCCCGGTCAACTCTTGGCTCGCGAAGTCTCAGCAGCGTTCAATCCGGTCCGTAGCAATAGGAATATCCGTCCTTCCGAAAGGAAATTATGGCACATAGCTCACTCTGCCCGTACTTTTTGGCCGAACCCAAAGCACGGCCTTCCGACACAAGGAGCCCCATGCCCACTCACGTCGTCATCCAACCGGATCCGTACCTCGTGCCTGCCATTCTCCTCGCTGCGGGATTGCTCATTCTGCTGATCGCATCGGTCCGGGGACGCACGGCAGAGCGCTGGCGCAGACTTCTGCGGATCGGCTACGGAACGGCGGCGGTGGCCACACTGATGCTCGGCACCGGCATGGCGGTTCAGCGCGCCCCCCTCTTCTGGGGCATCGAGTGGAACGAGAGCCAGCAGACCCTGCGGCTGGAACGTCCACTGCCCCTGGGCGCGATCGAGATCCCGGGTGACGACGTCAAGAGCGTCATGGAGTTCTCCAACACGGAGCGTTCGCTCACCGGACAGACACGCATCACCCGCTTCCTGGTCGAGACCAAGAGCGGAGACTCCTACTGGAGCGCGCCGCTCTACCACCGCTCCGGTGCCGAGAGCACACGGCTCGCCCTGCTCTGGGCCACACGCGGACGCCTGCAACGCTTCCAGGTCGGCACGGCGCCTCTTCCTGAGTAGTTGCAAGGGATCCGACGCGAGCCCTCGCGGCTTCGCTCATTCGTGGTAGCGTCGTTGGAATGACTAGAGAAATCGAGCACAAGTTCCTCGTCCGGGACGACTCGTGGAAGGACGGCGCGACCGGCACGCTCTGCCGCCAAGGCTACCTCTCAACTGAGAAGAAACGTGTTGTGCGCGTGCGCACCCTCGGTGAATCCGCGTTCGTCACGATCAAGGGCCTGACGAAAAGCTTGAGCCGGCTTGAGTTCGAGTATGAGATTCCCCTCCCTGACGCGCAGCGGCTACTCGACGAACTCTGCGCGAGACCGCTGATCGAGAAGACTCGCTACAGGATCGATCATGGCGGCCTCTCCTGGGAGGTCGATGTCTTCCACGGAGAGAACGAGGGGCTCGTCGTCGTCGAGGTTGAGGTCCCCAGCGAAGACACTCCGCTCAAGAAACCACCGTGGGTCGGCGAGGAGGTCTCCAGCGATCCGCGCTATTTCAACTCCAACCTGGTGTCCAACCCCTACTCTCGCTGGCCATCTTGAGAAAAGAAAGAGGCGGTCCCGAAGGACCGCCTCTCGCAACCAACTAGCTTGCGCCGGAACTAGAACTCGAAGCGCAGGCTCGTGTGAACGAAACGGCCGAGCGGATCATAAACACCATAGGTGTTCACACCACCATCATCCGCGAGGTCCGGGAAGAGCGGCGGCTCTTCGTCAAGGATGTTGTTGATGCCGATCGTAAGCTGGATGCCGTCGCTGAAGTTGTAGGTTCCCGACAGATCGAACCAGTCGTAGGACGGAACGCTGGCCACGTCGTTGATGCGCCAGATTTCCATGGCATCGGGATCACCGATGTCCGAATCCGGGCTGGCATCGTCGATCTTGGCGCTGCCAATGTGACGCCACGCCAGGGAGAAGGTGGTCTTGAAGGTGGTTTCCCAAGTCACGCGGGCCCGGTGACGCCATTCCGCATCGGGCTGGCCGCACTGGAAACCGAAGTAACCGACACAGTCGTAGTCGGTCAGCGGGTTGGTGAAGCGGTCCTCGAGCATGTAGGTCCCGACGATGTCGGCGCTGAGGAAGCCATGCTCACCGAGCTGCGTCGTGTAGCTGGCCGACAGGTCGATACCACTTCCCTTGAGGGAGCCGATGTTCTGGTTGGTGGTCTCGGTGTAACCCGCCGTGGTGAGCCAGAGAGTTCCGGCCGAATCACGGTGAATCAGGCTGCAAAGCTGCGGATCGCCGGTGGTCGCACAGGTCTGGATGATGTCATCCGCCCCGAGACTACCAATCGCATCGTCGATCTCGATGTCGTAATAATCGACCGTGGCGGTGAAACCGGGGAGCCCCTTCGGCGTCACGACGACACCAAAGGTCAGGGTGTCCGCCGTCTCCGGCGTCAGCAGCGGGTTACCTCCGTACTGCGTGTTGTACTGGTCGGCCGGGTTCCCAAGGATGTGACCGTACTGTGCGGCGGTCACACCGGTGTTCATGCACTCTTCGAGGGTACCGGTCGGGTTCGCACCAGCACAGATGTCCCGTGACCCACCGAGGCCGAAGCCCTGGGCGCGGAACAGCTCCCACGCATTCGCATGACGGATGGCGCGGTTGAAACCACCACGGACCTTGAAGTCAGCGGTGGGGGCCCAGCTGAGCTGCGCCTTGTAGGTGTCTGCTCCACCGGAGATGTTGTAATCGGAGTAGCGGTAACCAAGCTCCAGCGAGAGATCCTGCGCACCCGCGGTGTCCTGCACCAGGGGAAGCAGACCTTCGACGAAGAACTCTTTCACGTTGAAACCACCGCGGACTTGGGGCGTCGCACCACCGAAACCTGCGGCGTTGGCCGTCCGGTACACTTCGTCCGGCATGTTGCGAAGCGCTTCCTGGCGATACTCCGTACCGATGGCGACCTGCACGCCTTCGGAGGCACCCGGGAAGGCCCAGCCGTAGTCTTCGAGATCACCGTTGACGGTGAAGTTGAGAACGTCGGTGCTCGTCTTACCGTACATCACGGCCACCGTCGATATGTAGTCGATCGCGGCCTGGTCGACGGCACCCTGCTCGAAGATGTTCCACGGCACACAGCCCGGATCGCCGGAACGGCAAACCCAGTCGCCGTTCTCGTCCTCGATGACGTCCAAGGCGTTCCCAATCCGGGTCACGCTCAGGTCGTTAATGTAGGAGTCCTGGCTGTCGTTCTGGGCGTGGAGGCCGTAGGCATCCCAGCTCCACTGGTCGTTGAAGTCACCGCGGAAGCCGGCCAACAGGCGCAGGTTCGTGTGCCCTAGCTGGTTGGTCCGGGGCTCGCCTTCGATGTTACGGCGCAGTATGTACACGTCCGCGTAATCGGTGGGCCCGTATCCGGTGCCTTCGCCGCAGAGGGTCTCACGCTGCTGGTCGCTGAGCATCGGGTTGTCGCAGTTGACCTTGTTGTATACCGCGAAGTTGCCCGAAGGAGCGATCTGGGCGTCGGTGTAGTTGTTCATGAACATCAGCTCAGCGTAGCCCTCGAGCCGATCGCTGAACTTGTAGGTGAGGAAGGCGCCCGCGTTCCACTGCTTGTCGGGTCGCTGGATGTGGTTGAAGGGTCCGTAGTTGAAGACCTCTCCGGTGCGCGGACGGAAGGAGTGACCGTCACCCTCCCAGTCGAGAACGTAGTCGCCGTTGAAGCTGCCATCGGCGTTGTAGGCGATGAAACGGCCGCGGGGGGTCGTCGAAGAACCACCGCAGTAGGGGCCGTCTTCGCCGGCAGCGACGGAGCAGTTGAGGTAGTCGCGGGCACCCTTGGTGACTTCTTCGAGGTTGCGGAAGGTGACATAGGCCGAAGCATGGCCCTTGCCATTGCCAAACTTTCCACCGAAGGCGAGGTTGATCGCAACGCCGTCACCGTCGGTGATGCTGCCGCTCGGCGCGTCAAAACCACGCTCGGCGTTGATCGCCTGTGCGAGGGAGTTGTTGTTGTCGTGCTGATAGAAGCTGTACTGGATGCCTCCACGCACGCCTTCGAACTCCGTATCCATGACGAAGTTGACAACACCGGCCACAGCGTCGGTGCCGTAGACGGAAGATGCACCACCTGTCAGAACGTCGACCCGCTTGACCAGCGCGGCAGGAACAACATTGAGATCGGGAGAGTACACACTCGACGCATCACCCGGCGCCATGCGGCGGCCGTTGATCAGCACGAGCGTGCGGTTCGAACCCAGGTGGCGCAGGTTCACGGTGGCGGTGCCCGAAGCGCCGTTGGCCCAAGTGGAGTTCTGCCCGGCGAACGCCTGGGGCAACTGGGTCATCAGGTCCTCGATGCGCGACACGCCCGAGTAGGTAATTTCCTCAACACCCACGACGGTGACCGGACTCAGGGCCTCCAGCGTGGGGCGAGGAATCAGCGAACCGGTAACGGTCACTTCGTCCGTGTGGTCCGCCTTCTGGATGGTGTCCTTGTCTTCACCGGCCTCTGCTGCCAAGACAGCGGAGCCGAAGACGATCAGGATCGCCAGCGCGATGAAGGAAGCACCCCGAAAGAAACGGGTCAATCCAACGTTCATGGTTTCTTGCCCTCCCAAACTGATGTAGACGAGAGTTTCGCGATGCCAGCCGTGACCCCGGTGGGACGACCCCAGAAGAGCTTGCTGACCCTGTCACTCTGCTCGTTCTCCTACTGCTATTTGTGCTGCAGACCCTTGATCGAGACGTTCACAATGAGATATCTGCGCACGTCCAGACCCAGTTATGTCTCGAAATAGAGCAAACATTATGCCAACATGCCCGCGCAGCTAAGTTACAAGCCAGCAATAGCATCGCGGCCTGCCGGCGTCAGTCAAAGACTTGCGAGTATCCAAAAAACCGAATCTATCCAAAATTCCGTGCACTCGTGGGACGAATGAGGTCTGACGCGTCTTCGAAGGTTCGCGTGAGGCCACCTGGGGCGACGCGGCCGACTGACGCTACCGCCGCCGCTTGCTATGCTGCCTCCCATGAACAATCCGACCTGCTCGTTTTCGCTGCGGCGGCTGCTCGTCTCGTTGACCATCCTGCTGATCGGCTCGTGCTCACAACAGCTCCTTTTCGCGGAAGAGACCCCCCCGTCTGCCGCCTACCTGTGGCGGGATATCCACGGCGTGGCACTGCCATTCCAGGACATTCCCTCCATCCTCGAAGCACTGCGGACGGCGAGAGTCGTCAGTCGTGAGCGCATCGCACGCGGCGTCGCGGGAGCCGAGAAGCTCGTGCTCGAGTACGAGGGCACCCGTTTCCACGCCGCGTTCCGGAGCGTCGACGTGACCGAGCGTTCACCCAAAATGCGCGGGCCCCAGAAGCCGACACTGCGCTATCGGGATGCCGCAATCTTCGAGCGTGCCGCCTTCGAGATCAGCCAAATGCTCGGGATCGGCCGCATTCCCCCGACAGTTGAGCGCGATATCGACGCGACGACTGGCACGCTGCAGATCTGGCTGGAAGCTACGATCACGGAGTTTGAGCTGATCAAGCAGGACAAGGTGCACCCACCCGATGATGAGCGTTGGTTTCAGCAGCGGCAGGTGATGTACCTGCTCGACAACCTGATAGGGAACTCCGACCGTAACCAGGGCAACCTGCTGATCGATCGTCGCTGGACCCTGTGGTTCATCGATCACACCCGGGCCTTCAGGAGATCATCCCGCCTCCTGTACCCCAACCAGCTCTCGGCCTGTGATCGCAAGCTGTGGAAGGCGCTCCAGGATCTCGACGAGGGCTCGGTCCAGGAGCGGCTCGGCCCATTCCTCGAGACCCAGGAGATCACTCGACTCTTGAAGAGAAGAGCGAAACTGGTGCGCCACCTTCAGCAGCTGATCGACCGTGTTGGTGAAAGCAATGTGCTTTTTGATCTCCGCCCCCCCAGGACCGAGTCGGTGGGATGGGACGGGGCTCCCGCCTTGAGGAAAGACAGTTCCGCGATAAACTGATTCGTGAAGAAACGCTTGCAATCACGGTTATTAATGCGAGGTAAACACGATGAACGGTCGACAGCGCGCAATCGTCTGGCTCCTGGTCCTGATCATGATGCTTCCCGGTTTGGCCTTCGCCTCCAGAAAGGGCCGACTCATCGGGAAAGTTCTCGATCCGGACGGACATCCGGTCGCCGGCGTGAGCGTGACCACGACCTCCAAAGACATCCCGAATTTCAGGAAGGTCACGACAACCAATAAGAAAGGCGTCTTCAAGGTCGATTTCGCTCGCCTTTTTGTCACCTATCAACTCAAGTTCGAGAAGGCAGGTTTCCACTCCTTCGAGAGCGAGCAGGACTGGAAGCTGGAGGGTACAGGCCGCGACGAATTCGTCATGCATCCGGGGAACGACTCTGCCGCCACGGACCTGCCGCCGGTCTCTGCGTCCGTCCAGGCCATCGACGCCTTCAACCTCGGGGTTAGCGCCTACGAGGCCAAGCACTTTGGCAGCGCCCTGGCGAAGTTCGAAGAGGCGATCAAGGCCGATCCAGAGTTGCACCAGGCCTGGGGCGCCATGAGCGTGATCTACCTCGAGCAAGGTGAAAACGAGAAGGCTGTTGACTTCGCCGAGAAGGCCATGGCTCATGGCTCAACGAGCGAGACGGTCCTGAGAGCGCGCTGGGAGGCCTACCGCAACTTGGGAGATGAGGCCAAGGCCGAGGCCGCACGAAAGGATCTCGAGAAGGTCGCGCAACTCGCAGAAGAAGCGAAGAAGATCTACAACGAGGGAGTCGCCCTGACCAAGGCGGGCGACGACGAAGCGGCCTTCGCGCGCTTCAAGGAAGCCGCCGACATCGATCCGAACCTCAAGGTCGCCTTGATCGGGCTCGCGACCTGCGGCGTAAAGATCGGACAGAATGAGGCCGCTGCTGCGGCAGCGAAGACGGTCCTCGATGCCGACCCGAAGAACGAGCAGGCGATCCGCCTCCAGTACAACGCATGCCTCGGATTAGGAGATGAGGACAAGCTCATCGATTCCTTGGGGAGCCTGGCGCTCGTCGAACCCCGGATTGCCCGGGACAGCCTGCTCAAGCTGGCGTTCGACTCCTACGACGCCAACGACATGCCTGCGGCCAAGACCCGCTTCCTCAAGGTTGTTGAGGTCGATCCGAACTTCGCCCAGCCCCACTACTATCTCGCCACGATCAGCGTGGGCCAGAGCGCCAACGACGACGCGATCCTGCACCTCGAGCGATTCCTGGCTCTCGCACCCGACGACCCCCAAGCTCCCACGGCGCAAGGCTTGCTGGACTACTTGAAGAAGAAGTGAACCCGACGGACTTCTGTTTCACCATGCTACTGTCCCGGCACGAGGCGTCAGAACCTGCGGCTGAGTCCAAGGTGCAGGCCGAAGTCGGGGCTGTTGTCGAAGGACCAGATGTTCTCGATCAGGCCCAGCTCGAGGACGGTCTTCGGATAGAGTTCCCACTTCCACCCGAAGGTCAATTCCGTTGAGGGATCGGAAAAGGCGCCATAGTCTTGGGCAGCACCTTCAGACCTGAGCAGGTTGACCACCAGCGCGTGCCGCGGAGAGTAGTTCCATTCGCCAGCGAGCAGCACCGTGTACTGGCCGCTCTTGAGCTGCAGGGGCCCGAGTGACTCTGCGCCAAAGAACGCGTAGCCGAGGGTTAAGTAGACATAGACTCGTCCGAAGCGCTGCGCGAGTGCGACAGAGACCCCAAAGTCGACGCCGCCCGGGCCGCGGTTGCCCTTCCAGTCCAACATCTCGTAACGTGCTGTCACCGCGTAGGAGAGTGCCGGGACATACTGCGTGCCGCAGGTCAGGTTGTGCGCCAGGGTCACGCGCAAGGTGCGCGAGAAGGACCCCCGATCCTTCGCTTCGAGAAGGATCGGGGGCTGATCGTCGAAGCTCAGTCTCCCATAGAAACGGTTTGGCGTGACCTCGTCGCGACCGTTCTGGTCAATGCCGAACAGGTCGTGGAAGTTGCGGATGAGTCCGTCCATCCGGCCGCCGAACATGCTGCGATCCTCGAGCTCAGCCTCGATGCTCAGGTGGTCGGTGATTCCATAGGCAAGTTCCAGGTCCAGGCGCAGTGATTCGTAATCCAGCTCATACAGACCTTCTCCGATGGCCCAGACGTTGACCCAGCTTCCACTGCTAAGAACTTCGTACTGGCCTCTCCCGAGCGTCGAAGGCGTACGTGGAAGCATCGACCATCGTATCGATTGCAGCGGGGATTGGGACGCCAGGTGAAGCGGGCCGTAGCCGATATGCGCAAAGCAGAGTCCCAGCGAACGGTAGCCTTGCGGCGTCCAGATCAGCTTCGAGTCCACTTGGCCAACATCCGGCGCGCCTGCTGCCTCGCCAGGGTTCTCCAGATACGCACCAAGGCGCTCGGCGAAAACCGCGCCAGCGTCGGGAGCGATCCAGCGCCGGCTCTCCACTCCCGCCGCGTCGCGCACCAGGATCAACGGGACGCCGCGCACGCCCCGCTGCCTCGCGATCGAGAGATCGCGGTCAAAATCGACGACAACCCAGCGGAAGCGATCGGCGAGCGGGAGCACCTCGGCAGAGGGGATCAGCTTGCGTTCGAGTTGTCGGCAAACCGGGCACCAGGAGGCTTCGAAGAGCACGATCGTCGGCAGGGTTTCCCCCGGCCGGTTCAGCGCTCCCGCCGCCAGTGGTCTCTCCAGCTTGGGGCCATCCGGAACAGCAGCGAAGGCGGACACCGCCAGTAGCAGCACGATGCTGGCAACACCCCACTCCTTCCGTACCAACAGCTCCCTGGGCCAACGCACGAAAGACCCCTTTTCTCGCTGCCGAGAGCAAGTCCCAGTTTCAAGCTGCTGCCTGCATCACAAGATCACCCCAGGAACGCTGCCCGAATGAACTCTCGGCGCATGCGCGCGATGTTCTGGATGGAGATCTCTTTCGGGCAAGCCGCTTCGCACTCTCCGTGGTTCGAACAGTCGCCGAATCCCTCGGCATCCATCTGGCTGACCATCTCCATCGCCCGGCGCGTACGTTCCGGCCCGCCTTGGGGCAGCCAGGAGAACTGACTGATTTTCGCGCTGACGAAGAGCGAAGCCGAAGCGTTGGGACAGGCCGCGACACAGGCTCCGCAGCCGATACAGGTCGCCGCATCCATCGCATTGTCTGCCGCGTGTTTCGAGATCGGTACGGCGTTGCCGTCGGAGGCGGAACCGACGTTCATCGAGACGAAACCGCCCTTGGCCTGGATCCGATCGAGAGCTGAGCGATTGACCACCAGGTCCTTGATGATCGGGAAAGGACCGGCACGGAAGGGCTCGACCGTAATCGTCTCGCCATCCCGAAAGCTCCGCATCCGCACTTCGCAGGTCGTCGTTCCAGCATGGGTCCCGTGGGCCACACCCTTGATGACCAGCCCGCAGGTGCCACAGATGCCCTCGCGGCAGTCGTTGTCGAACTCGATCGCCTCTTCACCCTTCTTGACGAGGTCCTCGTTCAGGAGGTCCAGCATCTCGAGGAAAGACATCTCGGGCAGGACATCCTGCACCGAGTAGTCATGGAAGCTGCCCTTGCTGCTGCCACTGGCCTGGCGCCAGATCTTCAGATGAATCGTCATCCCCTGGTCACTCATGGGATCGTCCTTCCTCTACTTGTAGCTACGAGTCTTGAGTTCCACGTTCTCGAACACGAGGTCTTCCTTGTGCATGGCCGGCTCCTTGTTTTCGCCGGTGTACTCCCATGCGGAGACAAACGCGAAGTTGGCATCGTCGCGCTTGGCTTCCCCGTCTTCTGTCTTGTGCTCCTCACGGAAGTGCCCACCACAGGACTCTTCACGCATCAGCGCGTCACGGGCCATCAGCTCGCCGAGTTCCAAGTAATCGCCCAGGCGGTTCGCCTGTTCCAACTGCTTGTTCAGATCGGTGTCGGTGCCGGTGATCGCCAGGTTCTCCCAGAATTCCGCGCGCAGCTTCTGGACCTTGTCGATCGCCTCTCGCAGGCCGCTGCCCTCACGGGCCATTCCCACCTTGTCCCACATGATCCTGCCGAGTTCCCAGTGGATGTCCCGCACTGTCCGGCTGCCCTTGATGCCCAGGAGCCGCGCAAAGTGCGCCTTGACGTCGTTCTCGGTGGACGCGAAGGCATCGTGCTCGGAACTGACCGGGTCGAGCTTCGCCCCGGCCAGGTAGGAGCCGACGACGCGGGGAACAACGAAGTAACCATCGGCCAGACCTTGCATCAAGGCGCTGGCGCCCAGGCGGTTGGCGCCATGATCGGAGAAGTTGGCCTCGCCGGCCACGAACAGGCCCTCGATCGTACTCTGGAGGTTATAGTCCACCCACAGGCCGCCCATGGTGTAGTGCGGCGCCGGGTAGATCATCATCGGCGTCTCGTAAGGATTGTCGCCGGTGATCTCCTCATACATCTGGAAGAGATTGCCGTAGCGATCGGACACAACATCCCGTCCGAGGCGCCCGATGGCCTCCGCGAAGTCCAGGTAGACCGCGTAGCCCGTGTTGTAGACGCCCTTGCCCGCGTCGCACTCGACCTTGGCGGCGCGAGCAGCGATGTCGCGGGGCACCAGGTTTCCGAACGCGGGGTAGCGACGCTCGAGATAGTAGTCGCGGTCACTCTCGGGAATATCCCTCGGCCTGCGCTTCTCGCCGGGATCCTTCGGCACCCAGACCCGGCCATCGTTCCTGAGACTCTCACTCATCAGCGTGAGCTTGCTCTGGTAGTCGCCCATCTGGGGCACG
>JANTFM010000087.1 GCA_024763475.1 Acidobacteriota bacterium
GAGCTCCTCGATGCGTGCCTCGACACTCTCGATCTCCTGGTCGAGTGCCGAGAGCTGCTGCCGAAATCCCGAAGTCCTTTCCCGGGCCGTCCTGAGCTGCTCGTACTCATCTCCGCTGAGCGCCTCCATGCCAGCCGGGTACGCAGCCAGGCTCTGGCGCCGCTCCTCCAGCTGCTCCCGAGCCGCGAGCAGGTCCCTGGCTGTCTCCAGCGCAGCCACGCGATCCCGCGCGAGGGCTGCTTCTTTCTGCTGGGAGCTCAGCCCCTCGAGTTCCTCAACGCGGCGGCCAAGCTGGGCCTGCGCCTGCCGCACAGAGTCCTGGGCCTTCCTGGCGGAGAGGAACGCAAGTTTCTCCGCCTTGGCATAGTGCATGGGACGCTGAAAATGCCTGGACAGCAGGTCCTCCACAGAGTACCCACCCGCCGCCTGCAGGCGCAGCTTCTCGACGATCATCTGCTCGGCGTGTCCCTGGCCGCGACGGATCACCTCGAGCTGGTTCAGGGTGTAGGCGGCCGCGATCTCCTGGGAGGGTAGATCGGGCGCGCTGCAGTCCTGCCCCTCCAGCTGCCAGTGGGTCGCTGCTCCCTCCCGCGTCGCGCTGAGCCGGCGCCCCTCGCGTTCCCAGTGCGCCTCGACGCTGATTGGAGTCTCGCTGTAGCTCCCCGGCCACAGCAGCGCCTGCACCGCGCGGCAGATCGAGGATTTCCCGGTGGCGTTGGCTCCCACGATCAGGGTCAACCCCTCGGAGAGTTCCTCTTCACCGAGCTCGAAGGGATGATCGATTCCCGGCATGCGCCGAACGATCAGGCGCAGGAGTCTCATGGCTCTGGCCCCTGGCGAAGCAGCTCATCCAGTGCAAACTCACCCGCTTTCAGGAGCCAGGACCGCAGGTCTTCGTCACTCAGCGCGGGGGGCTCGCCCAGGGGCGCATAGACCGGTTTCGCGAGTTCGGCCTCGAGCTCGCTCCTCGCCGCGGAAACCAGGGCTTGTGCATCCCCTTCCCCCGCGCGCAACGCAATCAACCGGGCCGCGAGCAGGGCCGGAGGCGTCCTTCCGCGGGCGAGTTCCTCCAGCTCGATCGCGGCCTGCGCCTCGACGGATATCTTGTCGACGAACGCCAGCAAGCGACCTGCGGGGAAGACCTCGTGCTGACTCTCCAGTTCGCGTGCGGCACCGCGCAGCGCCGAGAGTGCGGACGAGCGGCCATGGAGCACGACACGCAGTCCCAACACACGAAGACCCTCCGCCTCGTCCTCGAACTCGAGGGTGCGCTGCTCCACCCCGCGGATGAGCGCTCCCCACAGCTCCTCCTTCGGCTCCGCCAGCGCACTGGCATCAAGACGGAGCGTCTCCCAGCGCAGCGGGGAGAGAGGCACCGGTTCGAGCGCGACAGGCTGTCCCGCCTCACCCAGGGTCAGGAGCCAAGCTGAGTGGTCGCCCATTTCCGAGGGATCGAGCGGTACCAGCGAACCCAGATAGCCCAGCGGAGTTCCCGCGCTGCGGAGGGAAGGCCGGTGGATATGCCCGAGGAGCCATGCGCTCGCGGAGAGGTCTTCGAGTTCGCGGCGATACACCGGAGCGTAGCTCGACGACGACGCATCAAGGTCGCAGTGCAAGAGACCGATCCAAGCGAGCCCGTCATCAGGAAGATCGGGGCGTTGCTCGAGAGGGCTCCGCCGGTGATGCGGCGCGGGGAAAGACCACCCGGCCACGCGTGCGACTCGCTGTCCGCGCTGCTCGATCTCGCCGTACTCCCAGCACCCGTTTGCTCCCAGCAGGCGAAACTCCGGAATCTGCGCTGCGAGGCGCGGCAGGACGTTCACATCGTGGTTTCCAGCCACGGCAAACACGGCGATGCCCGCGGCCGTCAGCTCGCTGACTCCCTTGCGGAGGACGCCATAGGCCTCGAAGCCCGCGTTCGAGGACTCGACGAGATCTCCCGCGAAAACGACCGCATCCACTGCCTTCGTGATCGCGTAGCGCACGGCCCGGCGCCAGCCTTCGGCGGGCGTCAACTCGAAGGCCTCGATACCTTGCTCCCGCAGCGCCTCGGGCAGGCGAGATGGCGTGCGGCCGAGGTGCAGGTCTCCAATGGCGAGGATGCGAACGCTCACTGCGCCCCCTCGCCCGCGGGGCTGTGACGATAACGCCCGAGATCGAGGGTCCCATTGGGACGAAACGCGATCCCTTCCTCTTCGAGCAGGTGACGCTGGAGTCCGGGAGGAATGTCCGGCATCCGCTCGGTGGACAGGCCTCCGCTGGCATTGACGACCCGCTGCCAGGGCACATCCTTCGGACACCCGTGCATCGCCCAGCCGACCGCCCGGGGAGAAAGCCGGTTGGCCAGCAGGGTCGCGATCTGCCCGTAGGTCATGACCCGCCCCTCGGGAATCGTGCACACGAGTGCGTAGACCTCCTCGAAGGCCCGCGTCCGCTTTCCCTGGACGTCGTCATGAACGCGTTCGTCAACCACCCGTATTCCCTCGCTCTCCCAGACCCGCACGCCTCCGAAGCCTGTACCTGTCGAACCGTGGACCGGTGAACGCGGCGAGGCGGTGGTCCGGGGGTGCAGAGCAGGCCCTTGGCGATCAGTCTCGAGCGAAGCGGCCCCGCCTGCTCCGCCGTGTGGCCAATCTCCCTTGCGGCATCACGGCTTCGCTGGGGCTCCGGGCCCAGCTCCGCCACGGCGTAGAACATCTGCAATTCGAGGTCCGTGGCCCGTTTCGCACGGACCCGAAAGAAGCCTCCGTCAAGCATGGCCTCCACCAGGGGGAGGATCGTCTCGTTCCCGCCGCGCATGATGGGCGAGGCGTAGGCTTCGTTCCGGCACCGGGGGCGTAGGGGTCTATTCGGGGATCCACGGAGGCTCCTTTGCAGACGAGACGCACCTTATCATTTCTCGATAAGGTCTGCCGAGAGGGCTGCAAGGCCCATGACTTACCTGCAGCCTGCCCGAATTCTGGGCGGATGCGAATCCAGGCGCGGCAAGGCACACGTCCAGGTACTGGTGGCTACGAATCCGGTCACAGGCACGCACGAATTCGGGCACGGACACGGACGAGTCCAGTCACGGGCAGGTGCGAATCCGGTCACGAGCCGGCACGAGTCCAGGCGCAGGCACGCACGAATCCGGGTACGAGCAGGCACGAGTCCAGGCGCAGGCACGCACGAATCCGGTCACGAGTCGGCACGAGTCCGGGCCCGGAGCCCGGTAGAATGGCCCGATGAATCCCAGAGAGATCCGTCCACCGCCGCGGAGCCGGACCCGCAGATTTGCTTGGGTCGGCATCCTTGCGCTGGCCTCCGGCCTGCCCTTCGGCGTCTTCAAGGACCTGGTTCCCATCTGGCTGCGATCGACGGGAAGCTCCGTCGAGTTCATCGGCGCCCTCGGGGTGCTCGCGGTTCCCTGGAGCCTGAAGATCCTCTGGGCCCCGCTGGTGGATCGCTTCGGCGGACGTCGCCTCTGGATCAGCAGCAGTCTGCTCGCGGCCGCAGCAGCCCTGGGGATCCTCGCCACGCTCCCGGGCGCACCCACCGGAGTCGGCCTTGGAATCCTCCTCGGCGGCTTCACGCTCGCCGCAGCCACGGCGGACATCGCGATCGATGCCTATGCGATCGGCATACTCGATAAGGGCGAGGAGGGACCGGCCAACGCACTGAGGGTCGCGGGCTGGCGGGGCGGGGTCCTCCTCAGCGGGGGCGCGCTCGTCGCACTCGCCGCACCCTGCGGCTGGCCCGTCGTGCTGGGACTCGGGGCTGCACTCCTCGCGGCGCTCGGCCTCGCCTCCCTGGGGGCGCCGCAACTCGCGATCGACCGCAGCAGCGCACAGGGCTCTCTGCTCGGCGGACTTGCGGACTGGATGCGACGGCCCGGTGCCCTGCCGCTGGCCGCCATCGTCCTCTTCTACAAGTGGCCTGATGCGGCCCTCGGGCCGATGGTGCGCACCTTCTGGGTCGATGGCGGGCTCTCTCTGACGGAGATCGGTACGCTCGCGATGCCCATCACGATGGGAGCCACGGTGGCGGGTGCCGCCATGGGAGGTCTCTTCGTCGCGCGCCGCGGCATCCTCGCCGGCCTCTTCTGGCTCGGCCTGGCCCAGGCGCTCTCGAATCTGGCCTACGCGATCGCCGCGCTCATGGGCGGCGGCCGTGCGCCCATTCTCTCCGCCGCCTTCGTCGAGAACTTCTCCGGCGGGCTCGCGACGGCGGCCTTCTTTTCGCTCCTGATGCGGGTCTGCGAGAAGGAGCGCGCGGCCATGGAGTATGCCCTGCTCTCGGCCCTCTTCGCCTCGACCCGGGATCTCACCAGCGCCATCAGCGGATTCGGCGTCAGCAGCTTCGGCTACGCCGGCTGGTTCGGGGCGACGGTCCTCTTCGCCCTGCCCGGCGTGCTCCTGGTCTTCTCGCGCTCGCTGGCCCGCCGCGTCGGCGAGGAGCCAGGACCGGGTTCTTCATGAGCCCTTCGCTCGCCATACCCTGCTTCAACGTGGACCCGTCGCGGATCTCCTCCCGGGCAAGCGGAGTTGATGCAGACCGAGTCGTCCGCGCGGCCAGGGCTGCTCAGCGCGAGTGATCGTGCAAGAATGCGGGTCTTGCCCGAAGGATGCATCGCCACTCGGGCTCAGGAAGGCGGGACAAGAATGAAGGTACTCGCGGAAATTCAGGTCATCCCTCTCGGCGTTGGGGTGTCGGTACGCAAGCAGGTGCAGCGGGCGCACGATCTCATCATCGCGTCCGGGATGACCTTCGAGGCTCATGCCTATGGCACGAATGTCGAAGGCGAGATGGACGAGGTGCTCGCGGTGATCAAACAGATCCACGAGACGCTGCATGCAGAAGGCACGACACGGATCGGCACGGCGATCAAGATCAGCAGCCGGACGGACAAGGACTCTCGTCTCGCGGACAAGAAGCTCGATCAGACGCCAAAGGACTGAGCGTGGAGCGCCCTCGGGACCGCAGTGAACAACGGGAGGCCTACTCACCTGCACAACCTCGCCGCACGAGGATCGGGCTGGGGCTAGGGGCTGTTTGCCTGCTGCTCTTCTTTCTCGCGGGGCGCCTGCCCTACCTCACGGAGACGGTCTTCAGCGAGTCGCTCTATCCGCTCATCGTCTGGCCACTCGCCGTCTTCTCTTCGCTCTTCCCGTTCTCGATGACCGAGATCGTCTTCCTCGCGCTGGGCCTGCTCGTACTCAGTGCGCCGTTTGCCGGCTGGTGGAGAGTGCGCCGGCGCGGCTATGGCCGCCTGCGGGCAAGCTGGGGCGCCATTGTCCGGACGCTGGGTCTCCTCGGCTATGCCTGGGGTCTCTTCCTCATGCTGTGGGGCTTCAACTACCAGCGTGTTCATCCGGTGCGTCTCTTCCACCTGCCCCCGATCCCCGAGCGCGAGATCGTTCGGGAGATCACCGACGAGATCGGCTGGCGTCTCGACCTCCTGCGCGCCGGGCTGAACGAAGACGAGCACGGCGTCGTTGCCATGAAAGAATCGCTCGCGGAACTCGACGCGCGCCTGATGCCCCTGCAGGCCCAGGCCCTCCGGCACTATGCGCTGCCCGGGATCGAGGCCGGACGCGCCAAGGTCTTTCGCTCGAGCCCTTACCTGCTCCGTATCGGTGTCTCGGGAACCTACGGGCCCTTCAACGGCGAGCCCAACCTGGTGCAGCCCTCCGCCCCGGGAGTCCTTCCCTTCACCCTGGCTCACGAGCGAGCCCATCTCTCCGGCTTCGCCTGGGAAGAGACGGCGTCCTATGTTGCGATGCTCACGCTCTGGGACAGTGAGGATCCCCTTCTGCGCTATTCGGGATGGCTCCAGATGTGGCTGACCCTGCGCCCGACGACACGCGGGCGATCACCAGCTGTTCAGCGGGACCTGCGCGCCATCGGGGAGTTCTACAGGACTCACATCGGGGGCGAGGCCCCGGCGTTCAAGGCCGCTTACAGCACCTTCCTCAAGGCGCATGGGGTCAGGGGAGGCACTCGCAGCTACGGGCGCTTCGCCAACCTCGTGCTGCGCCACCTCTCCCGCGATGGATTGCCGGACCCGCCACCCAGGGTTGCGCTGCCGGTGCCGGGACGCGTGGATCAGGACTCGGGCGAGAGCTCAGATGCAGACTTGGGCGCGGCTTCGGAATCGCGTTCAGGAACAAGCTCAAGGCCGGACTCGGGCGAGAACTCAGATGCAGACTCGGGCGCGGCTTCGGAATCGCGTTCAGGAACAAGCTCAAGGCCGGACTCGGGCGAAGACTGAGGCGACGACTCGAGTGAAAACTCGGGCGAGGGCCCAGATGCAGACTCGAGCGCGGACTCAGGCGCGAATTCGGCTCCGCTCTCGGATGCTATCTCGAGAGCCGATTCGCGCTCACCGGCAGGATCGTCTACGTCTTCGATCGCCATCTCTCCTTCCGGGTGTTCATCGTCCTGCTCCCCGTCCTGCTTCCCGTCCTGCTCCTCCTCGATACCGAGTGCTTTCCTCAGCGAGCTCGTGAAGGGCGCGCGGGCCAAGCCTTCGTTTGTCACGATCGCGGTGACGAGTTCTGCCGGAGTCACGTCAAAAGCGGGATGCCGGGCCGATGCGCCTTCGGGCGCGCTAGGGACTCCCATGGCCTCGAGGACCTCGGACGGGTCTCGCTCTTCGATCGGGATCTCCTCCCCCGAGGGGCAGTCTGCATCGATCGTTGAGACAGGCGCGGCCACGTAGAAGGGCACGCCATGACGCCGCGCGAGCACGGCCACGGTGTAGGTGCCGATCTTGTTGGCGATGTCGCCGTTCATCGCAATGCGGTCGGAGCCGACGACGACCAAGTCGATCTCGCCGCGAGCCATCAGGTGCCCGGCCATGTTGTCGGTGATCACGGTGACGGGAATCTTGTCCTTGAGCAGCTCCCACGCGGTCAGCCGCGCTCCCTGCAGGTAGGGCCGCGTCTCGTCGGCGAAGACCGTAACCTTCTTCCCGTCCTCCACCGCAGCGCGGATCACGCCGAGAGCCGTGCCATAAGCTCCCGTCGCGAGGGCCCCCGCGTTGCAGTGCGTCAGGATCCGCGCGCCGTCGGGCACCAGCATCGAGCCGTGGCTGCCGATCTCGCGGTTCATCGCGATGTCCTCTTCGTGGATCGCGACGGCCTCGTCCCGCAGGCCCTGGACGATCTCCGGCACCTCCAGTCCGTCGTCGAGCGCGTCGCGAGCGACATCGAGCATCCGCCCCACGGCCCAGGTGAGGTTCACCGCGGTCGGCCGCGCGGCTTCGAGAGTCCGACCGGCCTCCACCAGCGCCTCGGCGAAGCCCTCGGGTTCCAGAGCCCGCGCGCGGCGCGCACTCAGCGCCAGGCCGTAGGCCGCCGTGATACCGATCGCCGGAGCACCACGGACGACCATCTCGCGAATCGCGACGGCCACCGCATTCTCGTCCTCATAGCGAATCCAGGTCTCTTCTCCGGGGAGCAGGCGCTGGTCGAGCAGTTCGAGGGAGTCATCATGGAAGCGGATCGGTGTGATCATGCGTGCCGTTCTCCGGTGCTGCGCCGGGGTGCGTTGTGACCGCCGGGCCGATGGTGCATCTACAGAGCTACAGGGCGTAGAATCGAGCCCGGAAAGACTAGCATCCCAAAGCGATGACGACATGACCAAGAAAGAACTCGAGAAGATTCTTGCCGGAAAACAGGTCGTGGTCCTGCATCTCGATGACTGGGCAGATGTCACCCAGCTCGCCGAGGTCATGGAACGGCATAAGACGCCCTGCGCCGGGTCCCTGGAGATTCTCCGCCTTGGCCAACGCTTCGGCGCACTCGAACAGCCCAAGGCCAAGGAATGGGTCCTGCGCCCGCTGGCTGACGAGACGGCGATCAAGGCCTTCATCGAGCAACGCATGGCCGCCTATGACCGCATGTGGGATGGCTGAGGGACCCGCATCGAGTACTACCGCTAGTGGCGGCTAGTACCAGGCCGGCCGGGATGCCGCGTCCTCCAAAAAACGAAAAATGCGCCCCCCCGGAGACCGGGGAGGCGAAGACAAACCCTATGGATGCCCAGTTTCCGCGCCCAGATTCGGGTCAGAACTGGCTTGGGCGACTGAGCGAGGCGGGAGGTGGAGCAGGGCTAGATCGAGAATTGCGCGACCGAGCCCGGGTCGAATGGGGTGCAGAGATGGGATGCGAGAATGGGAGATTGTTCTTGCGCGGCCCCTAGACATCATGGATGGAGCGGTCAATCCATGATGTCTAGGGGGCGGGGCTGCTGGGGCAGGCCCCACCCGGAGTCCTAGAAGTGCTTGCCGGACAGGCGCGCCATGGTCGGGGCGGGCCGCGGGCTGGAGGCTACGGCCGCGATCCGGAAGAGGCGCTGCTCGCTGCATCCCGTGCGCGGGCTGGTCCAGGTGATCCCGATCAGGTGGCTGACGCCTTCCTCGTCCATGCGAACCAGGAACCTGGCGTCGGCGTTGGTCGGCATCCGGTCGGTCACATGGCGGAAGACCAGGGCAACTTCGCTTCCGTTGATCAGCAGGGAATGCAGGTTGCCACGGCCGGAAGGCGCGAGTTCCACCCGCCCACCGTCGAAGACCACGCCCGAGACGGCGACCTTGGTGTCGATCGTCGCACGCAGGTCCGCGGCGGAAGCGAAAGCCATGGTGGAGGCGCAAAGAATAAGAATAGCAAGAACGCGAGTCAGCAGGTTGATTGTCAGGTCGTCAGAGTTCCAAGAGTTGTTATCGGTGTTCCGCATGGTGTGTCCTCCTCGCCGTGACATAGAGCAGGACCCGTGCCAGCACGATCGCGAAACAACACGGGGCCGATTGAATGGTCTCAAACATGATACTGACCGGACACTCGGGAGGCGCTGGCAGGACTCAGGACAGCAAGGCCGCTCTTGACCGCAATCCGGAACCCGGCGTCCCCGCAATGTGAACCCAGGGAGCTCGCATCGACACTTCAATTGACCTGGAAGAACGCCGGATGAAGCGAGGCTGGCAGGCGTAGCGCTCTCCTGTGGCTCTGCTTAAGCGAGATAGGAATCCGTTCCGTCCCTACCGATACTCAACCAGAAAGGAGAGCTAAAAAAAGGGCGACCCTCGGGACGGGCCCGGAGGGTCGCGGAGGCGGGATCGAGCGTTAGGGAGAGCCTCGGCATCAGCGGGAGGTGGAGAGTGAACCCTCCCGTGCCAACGTGCCGGATGCCGATACGGTGGCGATCCCCCTAGCCACCGTAGCGAAGCGGAACGGCCGCTCTTCTACGCGCCCGGAATCCCCATCATTCCAGCGAATGCCAACGAGATGGAGGTCGCCGGATTTATCTGTCCGGAAGAGGAAGCCCGCGTCCCTGGCGTCGGCCGGGCAGCGGTCAACTGCGTGCCGGAAGACGAGGGCAACGGTCTTCCCGTCAACGAGTACAGCGTGGGTATTGCCCTGAGCGATCGGCGAAAGCTCCACGACGGATCCCTCGAACACTTGGCCGCTGATGGTCAACGGCTGATCGAGTCGAGCGTGGTAGCTTCCGGCAAGACACGGCAGGCTGAATGCCGCGAGGGCCAGGATTAAGATCACGAGAGTCTGTCGGCGAAGGTGCAACATGGTGGTGCCTCCTCGCCCTGTTCATCAGCAATCCGGATGCCAGTCCTCGAGCGAACCAGCACGAGCTATCAAGAACAGGATCGAGGATGAGCATCCAAGTCTTGCGGCCAGCCCAAACGGCTCACCCCTTGGCCGTCACTCGGACAGATTGTCCGGAAGGCGCTCATCCGGTGCGGCGAGAGCCGGTACATGCGGGTCGATCGTCGCGAGGAAGGACCAGGACCACGCCCGATGGAAGACAACGACCGGGGCCGTGATCGTGGAGATGATCCAAGCCACGGCGAGGAAGAGGAGCAGTGCCAGCGGGACCGTGAGAATGCAGAGCCACGGGACGGCCACCGTAGCAGCCACCAGGCCGATCGCCAGGGCCATCGGCAGGCCCCACACGAAACAACTCAGGCAGAAGACGAGCATCATCGCCAGGCCGGCGGCGAATCCGACCAGGAATCGAGCCATGAGAAAAACGAGTACCGCAACCGGACGCTCCTGGGTCGTCCGCCACGCATCGCCAAAGGCCGCGGCGATCCCGGAGTTTCCGCGATAGAGGTAGGGCAACACGAGGTCGTAGGCGAACCAGTCGATCACAGCCATGCCGATGACAACCGGCACGACCCAGATGATGGTCAAGAGCAGAGTTCCCACCACGGAAGCGCCAGGGATACTCGCGCCCGAGAGGCCATCTCGGATCGTCCCCGCCCAGATGAGGAGCACGGGAACGAGGATGACGACCAACGCCGCCACCGCAAAGAAGAGTTCGAAGCGGAAGTACGCGTTGCCGGCCCGCGCCGTCGCGCCAAACACCTGCCGAATCCGCGGTCGCCCGGCGAGCACGTTTTCGAGGAGCACGATGCGAAAGCGGGACTGGATGAAAAGCCACGCGATCACCAGTCCGACCACGAGGAGAAAACCCAGGAGAATCAACGGCAGGTACGGCATCAAGACGTCCCGGAACTCAGCAACAGAGTCGAGACTCTCATGTCCTCGGGGGGGCCCGCCCCAACTCCCCCCGCCACCGGGAAAACTCCCGCCCGTCGCTGCCGCCAGCAACGAAACGAGACCCCAGGTCGCCCAACCAACAAAGTTGGCATGCGGCCCTTTGAACATCAGCTGGACCACCCGCTGCCATGCGGCTTCGAAGCTGGAGACAACCGCATCCAGCGCACCGGGACGAGATGATTCGGGAGTCGGCGTGATATTCATTGTGATTCCTCCTTACCACTCTACGTCATCGAGGACTCGTTTGTTTCACCTTCGAAGCGGCGAGTCGAGTGGCGAGAGCAGAGAGTAGAATGGCGGGATGCGAATCCTGGCCATCGAATCGTCCTGCGACGAAACTGCGGCCGCCGTGCTCCACGGAGAGCGGCGGGTGCTTTCCAGCGTCATCTCGTCCCAGATCGCGTTGCATGCCCCCTATGGCGGAGTCGTTCCCGAGATCGCCGCACGACATCACCTCGCGCAGATCGAGCCCGTGGTGGCGGAGGCGCTGTCTGACGCGGACCTGGAACTGAAGGATATCGAAGGCATCGCCGTCACCCGGGGCCCGGGACTGATCGGATGCCTCC
This sequence comes from Acidobacteriota bacterium, assembly GCA_024763475.1. Classification (GTDB taxonomy): domain Bacteria; phylum Acidobacteriota; class Polarisedimenticolia; order J045; family J045; genus JANTFM01. Next base: position 11,126 of record JANTFM010000087.1, read on the forward strand.
TGGTGGGACTCTCCTTCGCCCGGGCCTTGGCCTTCGCTCGCAACGTGCCGATTGTCGGGGTCAATCATCTCGAGGGGCACATTGCCTCGGCATGGCTGGAAACTCCCGACCTGCCCTACCCCGCGCTCGCCCTGGTCGTCTCCGGGGGACACACGGCGCTCTGGCGGCACCCCGGACCGGGAAGGTTCCAGCTCTTCGCGAGGACGCGGGATGATGCTGCTGGTGAGGCCTTCGACAAGGCCGCGAAGATGCTCGGGCTGGCCTACCCAGGAGGCCCGATCGTCGATCGTCTCGCGGCCTTGGGAGATCCCCACGCGGTCCGCTTTGGCGAGATTCGCATCAAGGATGGTCCAGCGTTCTCGTTCTCCGGGTACAAGACAGCCGTCCGCGTACACATGCAGAAGACCTCGATGGCGGCGCTCGAGCACCCCGACGACACGCCCCCGAAGGCCATGCTCGACTTGATCGCTTCGTTCCGTCATGCGGTTGTCAGGGAATTGCTGCGGCGCACCCGGGAGGCTATCCGGGCAGAGCGCCCACGCTCGCTGGTTCTCGCTGGCGGTGTCGCGGCCAACAAGCTTCTGCGCGAGCAAATTACGAAAGTCGCCGACGAGGAGGGGCTCGCACTGTCGATCCCGCCCCTGCGCTATTGTGGCGACAACGCCGCGATGATCGGGCGGGCGGGAATCACGCGTTTGCTGGCCGGCGAGAACGACATCGAACTCCTGGAGGCTGCCGCGAGCCTTCCGCTCGGATCATAGGCAGGAACCTGCACCCTGGCCAGGCCCTTTCGGCGCGCCGCTCAAGCCGGAGGATTCATGACGCTTCGAAGCGAGAGCCAGCAGCTACGGTCAGGCCCGTGCGTTTCGGTGATTTCGGTCCGAAGGCTTTCTTGCAGTACGTTGAGGGCCGCAATCGTCAAGAAGGGATGACCTGACAGCACCTACGCGGTAACGGGACTCATGAAGGACCCGGTTCAAGACCTTTTGGAGTACCCCCAAGGACAGCCCGGGTGTTCAGACCCGTGGGCGGACAATCCAGTGCATCAACAGCACGCCAGGCGCGCAGCCAGCCTGATCGCAGCCAGAAGACTCTCCGGGGAGGCGCTCCACTTGCCCGCGATATCCATCGCCGTGCCATGATCCACGGAGGTCCTGATGAAAGGAAGACCGAAGGTCACGTTCACGGACTGTCGACGGCAGACGAGCTTGATCGGCACGGTTCCCTGGTCGTGATAGAGGCAGAAGACGAAGTCGTACTTACCAGCCATCGTCATTGCAAACACGGTATCTGCCGGGATGGGTCCATCGATCAGCAGACCTTTTTCTCGGGCCATCTCGATCGCCGGCTGCAGCTCTTTCGTCTCTTCCACCCCGAAGCGGCCACCCTCACCCGCGTGAGGGTTGAGAGCGGCAAGCGCGATGCGCGCCCGCTTCCCGAAGAAGCGTTCCCACTCGCTGTCGAAGAACACGAGCTTGGCCAAGACCTGCTTGCAGCGAATCTTGCGCAGCGCCTCTCTCATCGAGAGGTGGGTTGTCAGCAGAGCCACCGACAACGACTCCGACCAGAAGAACATGCCGACCTTCTTGCTTCCCGTCAGCCGTCCGAGCATCTCCGTGTGACCGGGATCAGAGTAACCCGCAAGCGACAAGGCCTCCTTGTGAATCGGTGCCGTCACGATGCCGTCGGCCTTGCCGCCGGAAACCAGCGCCACGGCCGTCTCGATC